>JAZOBB010000072.1:0-12403 GCA_045595745.1 Clostridia bacterium
CAAGTCGGACGCTTTTTTGTTTTCCTTTAATTAAAAAGGAGGGAAAATGAAAAAAGTTTGTTTGTTGTGTTAATTGTGGTATGTATATATATTACCACGATTCCAAAAATTATACAATTCGCGCATTTAATGAAATCACACAAAAACAAAACGGGCATTTTGTGCAATATACACAAAATGCCCGTTGGAATCTTTATTTTTAAATTTTACTTATCAATTTTGAGAAGGCTGTTGCGGATATTGCACCTGAGTATTGCCCGGACGTACAAGTCGCAGTGTAAAACTATCTCCCTCTAAAGAGCGGATTCCTAAAGGCAAATCAAGCTCTACCGTTACTTCGCCGTTTTCTTTAATGCTGCTTGGCGAAATTCTTTTTGTTCTTATTTGCATTAAAGCATCAATCTGTTCTTCAGAGCCGGCAACCTTTACCTGCTTTAGGCTAGCTGCGTCTAATCGATATTCGCTGTGCTCTAAAAGTCCTGCACCCTCAATAATAGGCTGGATATCAACAGATTTTGTTTTTAAAATTTCACAACGAACCTCGGTTTCGGTTATATCGGTAGATATATATGCAGTTTTAATTTCTTTTTCGTTTGAACCGTAAATCTTAATAGGCAGTATAGTTTCTATATCAGAACTCTTTTCTTTAATATCCAGCTCAGCAACAACAGACGAAACACCGTCTAAAATAGTTTTAGGTCCCTTTAGGGTGACTGTTTCGGGTGTAGCGGTCACGGTGCCCACAGCAAAGCCGTCTTTAGGAGTTCCGACTGTACGAACCTCGATATCTTTTTTAATAGATGCCAGTTTATCCACAGTTATAGAAAGTGCCGATGGATTTTGGTTTATTATTTCAAGATTTGCATAAGGCAGTACAATATTTGTATAAAGTGTGTGACTGCCGATGTCGCTTATGCTGCTGACGTCTGCCAAAACAGTTATGTTTTCGGCTGATGCATCCATAACATATTTACGTTTTCCGCGGATTTTAATGTCTATGGTGTGTTCCTTATCGTTTAAAAGGCTAAGCCCCTTTGTTTCGAGCAAATCTTTTTGTGTAAACACAACGGGAACACCCTTAACTGTTCTTTCCATATCGGGGCTTTGCACCTGAACGACATAAAACCACAATCCGATAGCTATTAATACGGATACAATTTTTAATGCAAGATCATCACGAAAATTCAATTTCATTTGCCGTCCCTCGCTTTCCAAAACCGAAGGTTTTTAGTTTTTTCCTGTTCGGGATCAGCAACCAGCTTTCCAAGCAGACGGCTGAGCGAAGATATTGATAAGTTACGTATCATATCGCCGTTTGTCATTACCGAGATTCTGCCTGTTTCTTCTGAAACAACAAGAGAAACACAGTCAGACTGTTCGCTTATTCCGAGTGCGGCACGATGCCTTGTTCCAAACTCTTTGCTAAGATTTTTATTGTTTGAAAGAGGTAAAACGCAGGCGGCTTTATATATCTTACCGTTGCGTATCACAACAGCACCATCGTGCAGGGGAGTGTTGGGAACAAAAATGTTTTCGACCAATTCAGATGAAATGTCTGAGTTAACAAAGGTTCCACCCGTCAGCATATCATCAAGCTTTGTGTGCCTTTCAAAAACCAGTAAAGCACCGACTTTATTTCTTGACATACTGTTTACGGCAAGACAAATTTCGTCAATCATATCGATGTCAGAATTGTTTTCATCAAAGTTTAAAAGATTGCCGAATTTACTGCGACCCATATGCTCTAAGGCACGGCGCAATTCGGGCTGGAATATAATCAAAAGTGCAGTTAAACCTATCTGCATGGTGTTGAGCAAAATAAAATTAATAACGTTTAACTGAAACCAGTCCGATAAGTACATAACAACCAGCAAAATAGCAATACCCTTTAAAAGCTGAGCAGCACGTGTTTGCCTGATAAATTTGATGACAGTGTACACAATAAAGGCAACTAAAATTATGTCAATAATATCAGTGAGCTGAATGCTTTTTATAAAGGGATATAAAGATGTATTTAAAAAGTCAAACAAAATTGCACTTCCTTTCCCCAACGAGTTATAATATATAATTATTATAGCATAACATATGCTTAAAGTGCAATGAGGATTTATATAAATTTATTGTTTTTTAATAAAAATTAATTAGAATAATAATTATTTTTATTTGACTTTAAATAAATTCCTCTTGACTTTTCACACGTTTTGTGTTATAACGTCGACGTAAATGGAGCAAATGTTCTGTTTATGCTTTGCAAAAAATTCAAGTTGTAGCTTATGCGGTTAGCAAAAATAAAAAAGAGCGATAGAAATTTGAGCAATATATAAAATGCATACGAAAGGGGAGATTTAATGAATGATGTGTTTATGGGTAAAGACTGGGATGAGATAGAAGAGGAATTAATCAACAGTCTAAAATTTATCCGTGGTTTATACTCATCAGACGTTAAGGAAGAGGAAAAAATTAAAAAACATTTAAAAAAACAAGTAACAGAAATGTTCAATGAATTGTATAAAACTGTCAGGTTTAACAATGAAAGCGAAAGATTAATACTTGAATACTACGGAAAAAAAGGAGAGGAGTTTTTAAACGGATTTAGAGCTGATAAAGAAAAAGCAGTGCATACAACCATAAAGGACATCTTATCTGTAATAGATGAAAAAGACAGCTTATTCAAAAATTACAACAAGACATTAAAGAATTTAAAAAAAGTTTTAGAAAAACGCGAAAAGGCTTTTGATGAAATGCTATCAAGCCGTGCTGGACAAATGCTCAGATATATGTTATTATGGGATTGTGAAAAATCGGGTTACACTCGTTATCAATTTGTGACCGAGGGAGATAATTGCGAAGAATGTAGCAGTCTTGACGGACAAGTGTTTGATATTAAAGATGCTAAAAGCGGCATAAATCTTGCACCAATGCATCCTAACTGCGATTGTGGTGCGGCTGTTTTAGATAAAAACGGCGGTGTTGTTATGATGGTAGGGGGCAAAGATGACAAAACAAGTGATTTACTATCTGTAAGAGTACCTAATGATGCGAAAAATGTTTTGAATAAGTTGTATTGGGCTCGAACTATATTGTATAAAAAGTATGACATAGGTGATAGAAATATATTTACGCATATTAGTAAACCTGAGGAAGTTGAAGATAGATTTGTTTTATCTTCAGATGATTATAAATTAGTTAAAGTATATGTGCAATTATATCAATATTTTAACACGTTTGGAGATGTTGGAAAACGTGATGCAGTATATCGTGCAATTGTTAAACTAAGACAAAAAGACAAATATAATTACAAGTATACACAAACAGATTCTAAAGGTGTTTACTTAGATAATTACAATTATTCTTATGAAGCAAACAAAGTAAATATTTATGGGGTTGTCATGAGTGAAGGCTATGCGTATTCGATGGGTGGAGAAAGTTATAAAAACGATTTGTTTAAAGAAATAGTTACTGAGATTGATGAAACAAAAGTATTTTCATTGTTAGACAAATTGCGTGATTTTACTTTAGAACTCAGAAAACAAAGAAAATATTTAAAAAAAGGAGATATTCATATATCTATACGAAAATATTATGCAGACACACCAGAACCATATTGGAGTAACGATAATATATTCTTTAATGCTGATACACAGGTAATGTTTTGGGAGAAAAATTAAAATTGTAAAAGGAGCACATAATGAATAGAATACGCAACTGGTTAATGCTGATTGATAAGTATTTTTATCGGAAGTTCGATGATTGGGATGACCGAAAGATAAGAATGGAGCGTCATTATTTTTTGAATGGTATTGATAAATTTATAGATGTTATTTTAAAATTATTATCAAGACTTTTGAATAAATGAATAGTTGCATAAATGAATATAAAGTTTTTATAAAATGTGATAGAAAATAAATATTAAAAACAGGAGATAAAACATGAAAGGAAAAGTAAAAAAATTTTTTGTTGTAGTAGGGGTGCTTGTTACTATTTATTATTTTATTGCATTTATTACTATGATTATTTGTTATATAGTAAATGGGAATTTAATTACTTAAAGTGTAAATTTGTATTAACGTTCTTAGATTGAACGTGCACAAAAAAGTGCTGAGTTAAGAGAAAAATATTTTGAACTTGTGTGTTTACAGCAATGGAATGCAGATTTGGTAAGAAAAAATAAAAAGTGGCAAGAACTGTTGGAATTATCGGACGAGATAAAACAAATAATAAAAATTAAAAAATAAGGCTAAAAAAGACTGTCGCAAAGCGACAGTCTTTTTAAAATTATCTTTTCAACAAAACTTCATCTTCGTATTTTTTTACTTCGTCATACCAGCTAGAGTCTGCATTAACACCGCATTCAGAGCAGTATTTTGCCCATACTGCGCCAAAGGGCATAGTTTTCATTTCTTCCTGCATAACCATCAGCTCGGTCAGGCGGTTTTCGTCCTGAAGCTTTTTAAGCATAGCATTAGGGGTACATAATGCAGAAAGCAGAGCCTTTTGCATACTGCGCGTTCCCACAACCCAGGCGGCGATGCGGTTTATACTTGCGTCAAAGAAATCAAGTGCAATATATACTCGGTCTAAAGCATCGTTTCTGACAATTTCTTTTGCGATTTCCTTAGTTTCGTCATCGAACAGAACAACGTGGTCAGAATCCCAACGAACACCGCGTGTTACGTGCAGGGCAATCTCGGGGAAGAAACACAAAAGTGCAGGTATTTTATCAGAAACAACCTCGGTAGGATGGTAGTGTCCGTTATCCATTAACGGCAGGCATCCTTCGTGAGTTGCGGCAAAGCTTAAAGTAAACTCTGCACTGCCTGAGGTAAAGGATTCAACACCGATTCCGAAAACCTTTGACTCAACGCAAGGCTTAACCTTGTTTTTGTCAAATGGCTCAGACAAAATTTCTTCGATTGCTTCTTTATATCTCATACGGGGACCCATACGATCAGCCGGAACATCCTTATAACCGTCGCCTGTCCAGATGTTCATAACGCAGGGAATACCGGTCTCTTCAGCAAAATATTGCGAAATTCTGATGCAGGCTTTTCCGTGTTCAATCCAAAAACGGCGGGTTTCTTCATCGGGACTTGACAGCGTTAAACCGTCTTTAACCTTAGGATGTGAGAAAAATGTGGGGTTAAAGTCAAGACCCATACCGCGTTCTTTTGCAAACTCAACCCATTTTTTAAAGTGCTTTGGCTCAAGCTCGTTTCTGTCGGCAAATTCACCATTCTCAAAAATCGCATAGCAAGCATGAACGTTTATCTTTTTAGCACCGGGGCATAACGACATCGCTTTGTCTAAGTCTGCCATAAGCTCCTCGGGGGTACGAGCACCACCGGGATAGTTACCTGTTGTCTGTATTCCGCCGGTTAAAGGACCGTCCTGGTCAAAACCCTTTACGTCATCGCCCTGCCAGCAATGAATCGAAACTGGAACTTTTTTAAGAGCTTTAATTGCCGCATCGGTATCAACACCGAATTTTGCATACATTTCTTTTGCTATTTCATAACTTTTTTCTAACATTTTCATTCACCCTCACTTATCTAAGATAATTTAATTATATTATTTTTAATTTTTTTTTGCAATAGCGGATTTTTACACAAAAAAATTGCATTTTTTTATTTATGTCATTTAATGAAGAGAAAAAATTACCACGTATATTTTGCAATTTTTCAGGAACTTATGGTCGTGCTTTAACGTTTAACTACGTGTAGGCAGTAAAGAGAGCGCAGCAGAGGAACTGACATAACAGTAAGATGAAATAAGTTAAAATTCAAGGAGGAATCTTTCATGTCTAAAGCAAGAAAAATTACTTCGTTCATCGTAGCGGCAGTTATGACAGCCGGAATGTCTTTAACATCATTTGCTGCACTTCCGGGTGACGCAGTAGGGTCAGATTATGAAGAAGCAATCGAAACTCTCGGTGCTTTGGAAATTATGGTCGGTGACGAAGAAAGCGGTAACTTCAGACCGGAGGCGCCAATTAAACGTTCAGAGTTTGCAAAGGTTGCAGTCGAGGCTATGGGTCTTGGCGCAGTTGCAGAAAGCTCAACACACAAAACAAAATATCCTGATGTAGTGGAAAATCACTGGGCGAACGGATATATTAACGTAGCAACACAGCAGGGTGTCGTTATTGGTGACGACCAGCAGAATTTCCGTCCCGATGATTCAATCACTTATGCAGAGGCAATGACAATTTTAGTAAGAATAATCGGTCACGAGCCGTCAGCAGAAGCAAAAGGCGGATTCCCGTCAGGCTATCTGGTAGTAGGTTCGCAGAACGGCATTAACAAAAATGCAGCTGCAGGTGCAAACGAAGCAGTTGTAAGAGGCATGGTTGCACAGATGACCTTTAATGCTCTTAGTGTTAAGCTTATGGAGCAGGTAGGCTTTGGCGACGATGTTAAGTACGAGATTGTTGATAAAACACTGCTCGAAGATACCTTAGATACCAAAAAGGTATATGCACAGATTACAGCAGTAGGCTCAAGCAGCATCAGCGGAACAAGCTCACTCAAGGATAACGAGGTTAGACTGGGTGAAGATGTTTACGAGGTTTCGGATAAAGCATTAAATAATGTAAGAAACCTTTTAGGCTTTAATGTTGTTGCTTATGTAAAAGAACAGGATAATGGCGACGAAAAGCTCATCTTAGCCCGTGCTGAGAAAAACAAGAATCATTCTGTAAAAATCAGCACAGATGATATCGAATCTGTATCAAGCAGTGAAACCTTGCACACCATAGATTACTGGTTAGACAAGGATAAAGACAATGACACACAGCAGATTGATATAGCAATTGATGCAAAAATGATTTTTAACGGAAAAGCTATAGATTTTGATGCAGCTTTAATTAAGCCCGAAGCTGGTCGCATAGTTGCTCTTGACCACAATAACGACGATGTTTATGATATCGTGTTTGTAACTTCTACCGAAAACTATGTAGTAGAAGAGGTTGTTACAAGCAGCAACCGTATAACTGATAAATACGGCAAACCGTCTTTAGTATTAGACCCCAAGAAAGAAGATGTTAAATTCATAATTTCACGTGGCGGTCAGATTCTTTCGGTTTCTGATTTAGAAGAATGGGATGTATTGTCTGTTGCAAAAAGTAAAGACGGCAAAATCATCAACATTGAAGTATCAAGCGAAAGTGTAACCGGTAAGGTAGAAGAAAAAGACGGCGACAAAATCTTTATTAACGGTGAAGAATATAAGGTTGCTAAAAACTATACCGAAACAATTAGCTTAAACGACGAGGGAACATTTTACCTTGACGTTGAAGGAAAAATTGCAGCAGTAAATGCAACCGCAACCCTGTCATCTAACTACGCATACCTTACTGCAGCCGGTATGAAATCAGGCTTTGACAAGGTATTAGAGGCAAAGGTGTTCACTAAAGAGGGCGAAACCAAAATCCTTACTTCAACCGAGAAAATTAAGTTGAACGGAAAGTCCGGTAAACTTGCAGAGGAAGCACTTAAAGCATTGCAGGACGGTGAAGGAAATGTTGTTCCGCAGCTCGTTACCTTTGAGGTTAATAAAGACGGAGAAATTTCACAGCTTAACACCGCTGTTGATAACACAGAAAGCGGAAATATAAACAAAAACGTATTCACTAAAAATGTTCAGGCAAGCTTAAAATATAAAGAAGCATCTAAAAAGCTTGGTGAATATAATATAGATAGTAAAACAATAGTGTTCGATATTCCTGAAGGCAAGACACAGACTACTGATTTTGCAATCGGAAACATCGACCTGTTCGAAGACGGAACAGAGTATAACGTATCTATCTACGATATCGGCGAGGATATGACTGCAAAGGTTATAATCGTAACTAACTCTCAGGGTATTGCAAATCTTGAGGCACCTTTAGCGGTAATCGACCAGATTACAACAGTTAACAACGATGATAACGAGAACGTTCAGAAGGTTTATGCTTATGTAAACGGCGAAAGAGTATCTTATGTAACTGCTGAAGATGGAATCTTAGTAAATGGCGAAGATGCGGCATTAAAACGCGGAGATATTGTACAGCTTAAATTAAACAGCAAAAACGAGATTGAAAACATCCGAGTTCTGTTTGAAGTAGCTAACAAAGAAACCGAGGCAGAAACTCAGGTTGCAGAAGACCTGCTTACCGTATACGGAAGAGTTATTAAAAAGTTTGCAAACTCAATTAACGTACAGGTAGGAGAGGGTAAGGTTAAAAACTACTCTATAAGCGATGCAAAAGTATACGAGGTTGATACTGCAAAAACAAATAACGCAATCAAGGTTGTTACACCGGGCGATATTGCTCAGTATGACGAGCTTGACCCAAGCCGAGTATTTATAAAGATTTATAAAGATGCGGTTCAGGAAATTGTAATAGTAAAATAATTAAAGCCAGCCAACCAAATTAATATATCACACAATGCCAAAACAGGTCGTGCTATTTAGTACGACCTGTTTACTATTAAATATTATATATACTTTTTCATTCTATCCAATGCACCCTTTTCAAGTCTTGATACCTGTGCCTGTGATATTCCGATTTCGTCTGCAACCTCCATTTGCGTTCTGCCGGAAAAAAATCTAAGGTTAATAATATGCTTTTCGCGGTCAGAAAGCCGTTTCATAGCTTCTCTTAAGGCGATTTCTTCAAGCCATGATTCATCTGTATTTTTTGTGTCTTTTACCTGGTCCATCACAAAAATTGTATCAGTTCCGTCATTATATGCAGGCTCATACAAAGACACGGGGTCTTGTATTGCCTCTAAAGCAAATACTATATCCTCTTTTGGAATGTCAATCAGCTTAGAAAGCTCTTCAACCGTAGGCTCCTTTGAATGTTCGTTTATATATGCTTCTTTTGCTTTTAGGGTTTTGTATGCAATATCGCGCATAGAGCGACTTACGCGTATTGAATTGTTATCCCTTAAATAGCGGCGTATCTCGCCAATTATCATGGGTACGGCATAGGTGGAAAATCTTACATTATGTGATGTGTCAAAGTTGTCAATCGCTTTAATCAGTCCGATACAGCCAATCTGAAATAAATCGTCAGGATTTTCGCCTCTTGAAGAAAAACGTTGAATTATGCTTAAAACCAGCCTTAAATTTCCGCCTATAAAAACTTCTCGTGCATGCATATCTCCCTGCTTTATTTTTTCAAAAAGCTTCATTTTTTCCTCGTTGGACAGCACGGGAAGCTTAGAAGTATTAACACCGCAAATTTCTACTTTATTTGCCATTGTATCACCCTGTCCTTTGCCAAAATATATGCTTTAACAGTACAGAGTTATAATTTCCAGATTCAGTAAAATTTATACTGAATTTGGAACTGTATATTTTTGTTTAAATTATTGCAAAGTTGTAAACTTTTTAACTTTAGGCTTTTTATCTGTCTTATTTTATGATAGAATAAATTGAAAACAAATCTAAAACAGAGAAGTTATTATTTAATAAGGTGATTTTATGAATATGTTATGTATAAGATGCAAAAAACAGCCTGCGGTTGTTTTTGTAAATAAACTTGATACTGCAACAAAGGAGCAGACAACAGATGGTTACTGCTTAAATTGCGCACGCGAGCTTGGTTTAGCACCTGTGGATAATATTTTAAAAAGCATGGGTCTTACGCAAGAGCAGTATGACGAGATAAGCAGCGGTATGAACGAGCTTATGTCGAGTATGGATGAATTTGACCCCGAGGATTTTGAAGGTGAAGATATGGAAAATCAGCCTCTTGCAATGATGGGTAATTTTAAGGATATGCTGTCAAACTTTATGGGCGGAGCAAATTCAAATTCACAAAATGAAAACGGCGGCGGCACAAAAACCGCAACCAAAAAGCAGAAAAAAGAAAAGCAAAGACTTTTAGACGGCTTTGGAACAAACCTTACCAGAAAGGCATCTCAGCATTTAATTGACAGAATTATTGGAAGGGATAAAGAAATCGACCGTGTAATTCAGATTTTAAATCGACGTTCTAAAAACAATCCTGTTCTTTTGGGTGAACCCGGTGTTGGTAAAACTGCAATTGCAGAGGGCTTAGCTGTAAGAATTGTTGAAAAACGAGTTCCGCCAAAGCTGTATAACAAAGAGGTATATCTGCTTGATTTTACCGCAATTGTTGCGGGCACACAGTTCCGCGGACAGTTCGAGGCAAGACTTAAAAAGCTGCTTGAAGAGGCAAAAGAGCTGGGTAATATAATTTTGGTAATAGACGAGCTTCATAATATTGTCGGAGCAGGCGATGCCGAGGGAGCAATGAGTGCGGCAAATATCTTAAAGCCAGCCTTAGCAAGAGGAGATATTCAGGTTTTGGGTGCGACAACTTTAGATGAATATCGCAAGCATATTGAAAAGGATTCGGCCTTAGAGCGACGTTTTCAGCCGGTTAAGGTTGACGAGCCCTCGATTGCTGATACTATCGAAATAATTAAAGGAATACGTGATTATTACGAGAAATTCCATTATGTTAAAATTTCGGACGAGGTAGCCGAGCAGGCTGTAATTATGTCTGAAAGATATATAACAGACCGCTTTTTGCCTGATAAAGCCATCGATATAATTGATGAAGCAGGCTCTAAAGCGAACTTAAATAACAAAGCCCTTGTTAAAATGACACAGCTTAAGGAAGACTTGCGCAAGATTCAAACAGAAAAAGAAAATGCCGTATCGGGCGATTCTCCTGAGGACTATCAAAAGGCGGCAGAATTAAAGGCTAAAGAATGTGCAATAGTCGAAAAAATGAATGAGTTAGAGGCAAGCGGAATAGAGGCTGAGCTTACTGTTGAAAATATTGCAGAGGTAATTGAGGATTGGACAAACATCCCCGTAAAAAGCATCACCGAGGCAGAAAGCAAAAAACTGCTTGAGCTAGAGAGCAGACTCGGCGAACGCGTAATAGGTCAGAACCACGCAATAGAGCTTATTTCTCAGGCAATCAGACGAAACAGAGCAAGACTTACAAAAATCCGCAGACCTGTGTCGTTCATTTTTGTCGGACCTACCGGTGTGGGAAAAACAGAGCTTGCTAAAACATTGGCTCAGGTAATGTTCGACAGTGAAGATGCAATGATTCGTGTTGATATGTCTGAATATATGGAAAAACACACGGTATCAAAGCTTATCGGTGCTCCTCCGGGATATGTAGGATATGACGAGGCAGGACAGCTTACCGAAAAGGTGCGCAGAAAGCCGTATTCTATTATTTTACTCGACGAGATTGAAAAAGCTCATGAGGACGTATTTAATATCCTTTTGCAGATTTTAGACGATGGCAGAGTTGCTGACAGTCACGGCAGAATGGTTAATTTTGAAAATACGGTTATAATAATGACATCTAATGCAGGTACCAATCATATATCCTCGAGCTACGGCTTTAATAAAACCGAGGCAGAGTCTGTACAAAGCAGTGTTCAGACGGCACTTAAGGATATTTTCAGACCCGAGTTTTTAAATCGTATTGATGATGTTATCGTATTTAATCAGCTAAAACGTGACGAACTTGAAAAGATAGTTGATTTAATGCTTGGCGAGCTTGCGGGTGAGCTGTTTAAAAAGAATATGATTTTAAATGTTACCAAGGCAGCTCGTGAGTTTGTTTTAAATAAGGGCTACGATGTTAAATTCGGCGCACGTCCCTTAAGAAGAACAATTGAAAAATATATTCAGAATCCTATTGCCGAGGCGGTAATACGCGGCGAGGTTAAAAAGCACAGCAAAATTAATGTCGATGCAGGTGGCGGAGAAATTAAAGTAGATATTGAATCGGTTATAGACTAAAAATTTGTGGATGTAAAAAACTAAGTTTTTTACATCCCTTTTTAATATGTAGGAAATTACAACTTTTGTGTTGTAATTTCCAAATATCATAAAAGTCTACCTTTAAAAATGAGAGCGAAGCGAACGTTAGTTGCCGAAGGTGACTTTTTTATTATCTAAATTTGTTGAAAAGGTAAAAGATTTATGTTATACTAAACTAGTCCTTAGTATATTAAATTTGATAAAACAGAATGCTTGGGGGTACATTTATGAATAAAGAAGTAATAAAAATTTTTAGTCGCGTTGTTTTGTCAGAACGTACAATTAAAATTAAATTGTTAGGAGATTCTATTACCCATGGTGCAGGCGGTAGCGGATTCGAGCAGAACGGAGAGCATATAGTTGATAAATTTTCACGTAATCCTGACGGCTATTGCTGGGCAAAGCAATTTAAAGAATATATGGAAGAACAGTACGATTGTATGGTGGTAAATAACGGATGTTCAGGTACGAAAATTGAGTTTATTATTGACAATTTTGATGTTTTAGTAGACGATGACGATGATATTATTATTTGCACCATAGGCACAAATAATCGTAATCAGTATTTTGATGAATTCCCGAAATATACAAGACAAGA
>JAZOBB010000073.1:0-23501 GCA_045595745.1 Clostridia bacterium
ACATCTATATTAAAAGCAATAAATATCCACCAGCATATCAATTAATATGCGGGTGGATATTTATTTTAAATAACATGATTATTTTTCCACTTACCTTTTTTGAATCGGTACTCAAAAATTATCTTTCTTATTACCCGGTCAGAAACCATGGCAACCCATATTCCCAAAACACCCATATCAAACAGATGTACACAAATATATGCACAGCCGATTCTGAATGCGAACATTGAAGTCACGGCAACAACCATTATAAACTTTGTATCCCCTGCACCGCGAAGTGCCGAAGGAGTTGCAAAGCTTCTGGGATAAAACAATGCTGAGTCTGTAATTTCTCATTCTATCGGTTCCTTTCAATCAGATATTTTTTCTTCTGCAAAGCGGGATGCAAGGTCAAAGTTATGCATCATTGGACCTGAGCCTTTTCCCAAGTCAAGCATTGCTGAAAGAGCACCCGAAATATATTCCTTGGCTCTTTGTACAGACTCAACAAGTGTAAAGCCTTTGGCAAGGTTTGATGCTATAGCACTTGATAATGTACATCCTGTACCATGAGTGTTGGGATTGTCTATTCGCTTACCTTCAAACCAACGATATTCTCCGTTTTCATATAAAAGGTCATTTGCATTATTTACGTTGTGTCCACCCTTTAGAAGAACTGCACAGTTATGTGCATCACCGATTATTTTTGCAGCCTTTTGCATATCTTCTTTATTTTCAATAGAAATCCCGGATAAAATTTCTGCTTCGGGAATATTCGGCGTAACGAGTGTTGCAATCGGCAGGAGCTCTTCTATCAATGTCTTAACCGCATCTGTTTTCATAAGAGATGAGCCGCTTGTTGCTACCATAACGGGGTCTACAACAATGTTTTTTGCCTTATGGTATTTTAGTCTGTCTGTAATTACGCAAATAAGCTCACTCCCCGATACCATACCAATTTTGATGCTATCGGGGAATATGTCCTCAAACACTGCATCAATTTGTTGCTTCAAAAATTCAGGAGTCGCTTCCTGAATTGCTCTAACGCCTGTTGTGTTTTGTGCTGTTAGTGCAGTAATTGCACTCATAGCATAAACACCATTCATCGTCATTGTTTTAATATCTGCCCCTATACCGGCGCCTCCACTTGGGTCACTTCCCGCGATGGTCAATGCTGTTTTCATTCTCATTTCAATTACTCCTTTCGTATTTGAGCATCGTTTTATATAGCGACATAAGGTGGTGCCCCCAATCTGCCGCTTGTTTATTTATTTGTTTATACTATTCCAAAACTTATCAAATTCCGAATAGTTTTCAATATAACAGTCTGCTGTCTTTTTAAGTTTCTCTTGATTTTCTTCGTGAATATCAAAAACT
This sequence comes from Clostridia bacterium, assembly GCA_045595745.1. Lineage (GTDB taxonomy): Bacteria > Bacillota > Clostridia > UBA1381 > UBA9506 > RGIG1666. Next base: position 1,357 of record JAZOBB010000073.1, read on the forward strand.
CCTACTGTGATAAAGCCATCCGACTTTGCGGTTTTTAATGCATAAAGCGCATCCTCAAACACTGCCGTTTTGCTTTTAGATGTTCCAAGATGCTTTTGTGCCTCACGATATATGTGAGGTTCTTCTTTGCTATGTCCTACCTCGCTGCATACAAATATTTTAGAAAAATAATCCCTTACACCAAGTCTTTTAAGTGCCGCTTCAACCAAATACTTATCTGTAACTGTGGCAATGCACATTTTCACATTATTTGCTTTTAGCTTTTCTAAGAACGCTTTAACACCGACTTTAAGCGATACAGTATCTACATAGTAGTTTTCAATCATTTTGTTTACGCCATCTATAATTTCGCTTACTGACAGTGTAACTCCGTAATTTTCTCTGTAATACTCCGCAGCCTGTTCTAAGCTAAAGGTTTTGAAGGTTTCTTTCAAATTTTCCTTTGGCTCTTTTCCTTGAGAGCGAAGATAGTCTTCGCCTATGGTGTCCCATATAGGCATTGAATCAAGGATAGTTCCGTCTAAATCAAATATTGCTCCCTCTAGCATAAGCCAAGTTCCTTTGCTCTTGCCTTTAATTCGATGGCTGCCTGTTTTGGATTGTCTGCCTTCATAACAGCAGAAACAACACAGATACCTGCGATAGGGATACCTTTAAGAATATCAATATTATCCTTATTAAGTCCGCCTATGGCATTTACGGGAATCGGAACTGCCTTGCATATTGCATCAAGAGTTTCAGTTGATGTGAGAACTGTCTTTACTTTTGTTGTAGTTGGATAGATTGCCCCAACTCCAAGATAGTCTGCACCCTGCTTATAGGCTTCTAGTGCCTGCGGAACGGTTTTGGTTGTTGCTCCGATAATAAAATCATCACCGAGGATTTTTCTTGCAGTTGAAATCGGCATATCACTTTGCCCGAGATGAACACCTTCTGCACCCATAGCGAGAGCAACATCTATACGGTCATCAATGATAAGTGGTACATTATATTTTTTAGTAAGTGTATGTACCTTTTCTGCAAGGGATATATATTCTCTCGTTGTTTTATTCTTCTCGCGAAGCTGAAGCAGTGGAACTCCACCCGAAAGTGCCTGGTCAACACGGTATAAGAATTCATCCTCCGGGTAGTTTGAACTATCCGTTATAAAGTACATACTTGAATCAAACTTCACCAATTTTCTTTTCCTCCTTTTTCAGATGTTTTTCTATATCGGCTTTTGTCACTGTAGAAAGCCTGTCTAAAAGATTTTGCATAAAAGTACCGTTTCCTAGGGCTGTTTCTGAAAGCTCACCTGAAACACCCAATACTGCACAGGCATAAACCACCGAATCAAAGGAATTATCCGTTGCAAGATACGAGGCACATAACGCACCGAGCATACAGCCCGTTCCTGTAACAGAAGATAACTGCTCCGTACCATTATTGATATATACAAGCCTTTTGCCGTCTGTAATAATGTCTTTTTTGCCCGTCGCAAGTATAATGGTATTGTATCTGTCTGCGAGGAACACTGCCGCTTTTTCGGCATTTTCAAAGCTGAGAGTGGTATCTGAATCTACACCCATTGAGCGATATTCCTCGTTATACAGAGCAAATATTTCGGAATAATTGCCTTTGATAACTGTTGGTATAGCTTGTTTTAGCAATTCTTTCACAAAGCTTCTGCGAAGGCTTGAGCAAGCAAGCCCGACAATGTCGAGTACAACAGGAATATTCTTTTTTGTTGCCTCTTTTAGCGAAATAGGCATCGCCTCCATTCTGGCATCGGTAATATTTCCGATATTGAGCATTAAAGCATCTGCTGTTTTTGTTATCTCTAAAGCCTCTTTCGGATGCTCTGCCATGATTGGTTTTGCCCCGACTGCAAGAACTGCATTTGCACACTGGTTTATGGATATTGGATTTGTTATGCAGTGAATAAGCGGTTTTGTCTGCATATCTTTTTTATTTATCACTCATTTTCACCTTCTTAAAAATGTAATATATAACTGCAATTACAGCACAGGTCACAAGTGATGCTATTGACAGAACATCAAATATCGGGGATGCGAGCTTGAACATATCTGATGTAACCTCAACAATTACAAAAAGTATCGCTCCAAAGGCTGCAATGACCAAAGTGTTTGAAAGAAGTGTACTTTTATCCTGATAACTTCTTGATGCGAGCATATTCTGCATTTGTGAAAGCATACCGTTATCAGCAAGCTTACGAAGGAAGACATAAGCGATGCTTCCGCCGATTAAGGTTCCGCACACAAAGGACGGGATGTAGAATATCCAGCTCAAGCCTTCCTTGCCCCACAAAAATGTCATAACAGGATAAGATGCTAAAGCTCCGATGATACCTGTTCCGATAATTTCACCGATTACAGCGAATATGATTTTACCCTTTGACATGCGGTAAAACACACCTGAAAGGAACGCACCGAAGATTGCACCGGTAAGTGCAATAGGCGGTATCCCCATTGTTACCATGCGGATTATTCCGATGAGTGTCGCACATAAAAGCGAATACCACGGTCCTAAAAACACAGAGCAGATAATGTTTATAAAATGTGCCATCGGACACATTCCTTCAACTCTGAGTATCGGTGAGATTACTACACCAAGAGCAATAAGCATTGAAAGCACAAGCATTTTAAGTAAGTTTTTTTGATTTGTCATTTGAGATTCCTCTTTTCACGATATAATACAAGGCATATAGCCTTGCTCGGTCAAGAATCAATTTTCTCCTCTCACCCCGAAACACGGGTTCCCATCGCAAAATACAAGATACGAAGCGCTCGCTTAATATCCGTCCGTAATACCCGGAATTTTTCATTTCACCTCCCAAAATCAATAAAAAAAGGAAGCTACCGATTTGGTAACTTCCAAGTATCCTTTGTACTTCCCAAAGCTTGCGCTTTCGGCATCCCTACGTTGGCATTATCCAAATCAGGTTCTCGGTCGAAGGTTATACCTTCCTCTCAGCCTGTAACACAAGCTCCCGTTTCTTATTTAATTTTTTATATTATATCACTATCAAAAAAATATTTCAAGAGGTTTTCAAAAAAACTAAAAAATGCAAACTTTATAAATAGTATTATTAGTTTTACCTTGACAACAATTTCCACGTATGATATTATATTTTAGGTGTGTTTTATATTGTTTACGAATCGATTTTATGTGTTAAAAATAGCTTAGAGGGGTTTAAATGATGGATAAGACATCTAAAATGTGTGGATTATTCATTTGTTTTATGATTTTATTAGCTACCTTGTTTCATGGTGGCTTTTTTTCGATGGAGTATATCACACTTACAATAGCTTTTCTTGCATTTATTGTTTTTTCTAAAGATATTTCTATTTCAAAATCAAATTTTATTTTGCTTTTAGGAGTGGTCTTTTTATATTATCTTAGTGCAATATTTAGCGGTTACAATGTGGGTATGGCAATTACAGAATCTACAAAACCTCTTCTTTTGCTATCGGCATCAATAATTGGAGCACGACTTAAAAAGAATAGCTTTATGAATGCTTTGACTATTGCATCTTCTACGCTTGGTATTATTGGTCTGTTTAGCCTTTGTAAGGTTATTGAATTTACCGATTTTGTTTATGTTTATAATGGTGTAAAAAGCCTGCAGTCAACAATGCAATATGCTAACTCAACCGCTATTATGTTGGTTTGTGGGATTTTTTCAGTAAGAGCATTAGAAAAAAACAAAAGGCATAGCTTTGCTTATTCAGCAACAGAAATTCTTTTGACTGTTTGTTTGTTATTCACACACTCAAAAATAGCAATTGCTGTATATATTGTATTAACAATTTTAGAATTGGTGCTTTTAAAGGATGGTATTTCGTTAAAGCTTATCCTCCATTCAATTAGTGCTGTATTTTTATATTTTGCTATGCAATTTTTGATTGACGAAAAGCTTAGCTTTGTAGCATTAGTTTTCTTGATAATCTCTGTTCTGCTTATTTCTGAAACGATTTCTAAAATTAAAAGAACAACTATAAAAATTAATCGCTTAACTGCTATAGCATTAATTACCGGAATACTTTTAGCTATGCTTATTTCATTATATTTTGTTGATATAAGCACAATTATGGTTCGTTTTCTTTACTATATAGATGCTACAAAAGCTTTAATACATAATCCTCTTTGGGGATTATCTCCCGGCGGTTGGGAAAACTATCAATACAATTATCAATCTGCGCAATATTACGTAGGTCAGGTTCACAACGGAGTATTGCAGGTCGGTCTTGATGCGGGAATTTTTGCAATGCTGTTATTTGTTGCTTTGCTTGTAATTTCATTAATTGGTTTAATGAAGGTGTGGAAAAGCGATAAAAAAACAAACGATTTATATATTTTACTTATTTTTTCAGCCTTAATTTTGCACGGTTTTTTTGATTTTGATTTCAGCTACGGAAATATATTAATAATATTAGGAATTTGTATTGCTTACGGATGTAAAAAAATACATCCATTTGAACTGAAATCAGCACATAAGTCTCTTGCTGTAGTTTGTGTTATTTTTTTAGTTTATTTGAATATTTCTGAAGCAATACTTTTTCTTGGACAAAATGAATTTAATAAAGAAAATCATTCGAAAGCAGCTCGTTATTATGAATTAGCCGTAAAAATACGTCCTTATGATGTTGATTCGGATATTATGCTTAGCTTATGTCAGGCAAAACTCGGAAATACCGGGCAAGCAGAAAAAATTGTTGCTAAGGCATACGAAAAACATCCCAATAACCAAGACATAATATTAAAGGCTATGGATATAGCGACTAATAATAAGGATTTTTCACAATATATTACTTATCAAAATCAATTACTTAATTGTGCACCGATGCAACAAAATACATACACAAATTCAATAAGATATTTAGATACTTTTTATCAGAACAACGCGATTGATGATGCTTTGTACTTGAAAGAAAAAAACAAGGTTATAGCAAATGCTATGGAAGCTAACAAGAAAATGAGTAAGTTTAATAAATATCTGCACTTTGGCGCAGAGATTAATATAAGTTCTTTAAAATAAAGGAGGAAAATATATGAGAAAAATAATCAGTCGTGTATTGCTTTTGACTATGGTTCTCTCTTTTTGTTTACCTATTGCAAATTATGTTTATGCCAAAGAAAACATAAAGGTAACAATAAATGACGCTTGCATTGATGAGGGTGCTTATGTAGAGACTATAGAAGAAAGATTATATGTGTCTGCAAGAAGTGTAGCAAATCCTATGGGACTTAATCTTGAATGGAATGATGCGAAAAAAACATTGATGATTTCACATCAGGATACAATTATTTCATTAATTGTTGCCGCTGATTTTGCGATTGTCAACAACCAACTAATCGAAACGGAACGTCCTTTAAAAATCGTGTCTGACCGCGCAATTATTGATTTAGGCTTTGTATGCGATGTTTTAAATGCTGATATGACATTTAACGAAAGCGAAAATGCATATCATATCACAATCGATGTTCCGAAAGATTTTCAGCCGGACGTTATTAAACCCGCTAAAGATTCAAATGAAGTGTTCTTATTTACCGACAGCTCCCCTGAAATGACCAGAGTAAAAGAAGTTGCTGAGGCTTTGGGGCTTGAAGCGGAATGGGAAGACAGCGTAAAAGCTCTTACTCTTACATCTGAAATCGGAGATGCTTTGACACTTTACGTTGGAGATAACACAGCTTGGTTTAACGGTGAGATAATCCAGTGCTCTGCTCCGCTGAAAATAATAAATGACGAAGCATATATAGAATATGAATTTGTCGAAAAGCTGTTTACTGTTAAGACTCCCGAAACCTATATTCCTGCACGTAAAATTGCAGATACTTTGGGTCTTAGCGTAGAGTGGATAGACGAAACTAAGTCTGTTGAGTTTGTTAACAAAAACGGCGATGTTCTTCGTATGTCTGTCGGCAGTTGTTATTATGCATTAAACGATAAGTTTTATGACAACTCAGCACCTTTGGCTTTAAAAAATGGTGTTGCACTGACTGACCCTGCAATAATTAAGGATGCTTTTGAAAACAAAGCTGTATATAGCGAAAGCGAAGAAATAGAGCTTTTTGCAACCAAAGACTTTTCGGGTCAGTTTATTTTTGAAAAGTCATTTTCAAGTAAAACTTATATTAATGTAACTGTTGTCAGTGTTAACTCAATGGTTTACAATAATACATACGGATTAACATATTCAGATTATAACACCCAAAAAATCACCGTTCCTGCTAACACCAAAACAGTTGATTTTTCTGTTACCAAATCTAATTGGGTTTCATCTAACAGATATATAATCGGCTACTCATTCCCGTCTTCTAACAGTTATTATTACAGCGAAGGCTGGTTATCTTCCAGCGGCGGAATTCTTACTGCTCTTTCGCGTTATGCCTCTGATTATACTATGTTTAAAAATACCGCCTCTACATCTGATATAACCATTAAGCCAAAGCTTTATTATGGTGTGACACCGGATGATGCTGTTTTCTCGGGAACAATAAAAACAGATAACGGAGTTACATTTGGCACCGGGTCTTCGCTTAACGTTAGTGTACGCTCGGCAACATATTATGGCGAAAGCATCCTTGCTTCAACAACTCTGTACCCCGGCAATACATCCTCAGCGAAGTTTTCACTTTCGGTTCAAAATAACTCAACAAATCGTAACCAATCATTATACTTGCGCTATAGCCTTTCCGGAGGAGACGACAGTATAATAACAAGCGGATATTATAAATCTTCTACAGAATCAGTTAAAAACCGCTATGATGCAAAAGGCTGGAGAATTTCCTACGATAATTTAAGTAACATTAACTTTGTAGTTATTTGCAAAGACGAAAGGACAGTCAGCGGCACATTCTATTTGCCCGCCGGTATGCAGATTGAAAACAGCAAAGGAATATCTTTAGGAATTGATATTCTGACCGTACAAAGCAGTGTATATTCAAAGTATTTTTATTCATATGCCAGCTTTGACAACGTTGCAAGCATCAATCCCGGTGAAAGCTATGCTAAATACAGCTTTGCTGTATCTTTAGATGATGGCGATACATACATATTCAAATACAGAGTTCTTGGCTCACAGCAAGGAATTTTCCCATATGGATATGCAACATACAGCTCCTATAATACAAACCCGGATTACGCAAGCTTATATACCACCAGTAGCTCCTTATCGGGTATAGACTTTAATCTGCAAAAATCCACTAACGAATACACCTATGTAAATAATCTGCCACACAATGTTATTAATGGCAAAATTACCAGTTCGTCAGGCTTAATGTCAAACGGCAGATATTTTGAAGGTTATTATGTTTATCTTACAAAGGGTGAGACAGTTAACATTGAGTTAAAATCATCTGATTTTGATGCTTATTTATATCTTCTCGATGAGAATATGAATATAATAACTACTGACGACGAAGGATTAGGTTATGGAAATGCACGAATAAATTGCTGGATAGGTAAGTCAGGTTATTATTACATTCATGCAACAACTTATTTTAACTACAACACCGGTAAGTTTTCTTTAAATATCAACACCGACAGACCGCTATCCGGTGGCAGCACATTTACAGATTCGTCTTACAACACCATATCATCTATCAGCAGCAACAGTTTGATAAGAGCAAATTATAAAGTCGAAAACACATACTATAACACACGTAATGTTATTCTGGTTATGGCACTTTATGATAATAACAATGCTTTGCTTGATGTTAAAACCAAGAATGTAAGTGTTGCTCCCGGCATCACCGACACCGAATATTTAACAATGGATTTGAAAAATATTAAAAATGTCGCAAAGATAAAGAGCTTTATCTGGTCTGATAAGCTTGCCCCGGCAGGAAATGCTGATTATTTGTATAAATAAAAATTCAATTTAAGCAGGAGCTGTAGCAAAATGAAATTCATTTTGCTACAGCTCCTTTGGGCTGGACGAAAAATAGCGCAGATTGGACAAACTGAACCCGTAGGGGTTACCCGAAGGCGTACGTGGGTACGCCGAGAGGTGAAGTTTGTTCGAAACACAAGGCATTATAACAAAAGGAATTCGTCAAATGACGAATTCCCACATTAAGTTTTATGTTATTTTGACTTTTTTGTTTTAATCAAAAGGCTTGGTCATGCGTTTTATTTGCCTTGTGTGGTATGCGCATTTTGCTACAGCCCCTTACAAAAATAAAACGTGTTGGATATAGCCCAACACTTTTTATTTTTATCACTGTTTTATTAATATTCCACTATCTTTTAAGTTCTCTTAACTTCCCTATCGGCACTAAAGAATTAAAGTTTTCCCACACCATATATTTAATATTTTTTGTCAAATCTTTGTTTTCGAAAAAAAACGGAGTATCGGTTAAAAGTGTAATATTATTAAAATCGTACCGCTCCATTTTAAAGCCGTCATAATATGCGCTAACGCAAGACAATGCCTGTTTATCATCTGTAAGATTAAAATAATATACTCCTTCTTTACCATCTTTATTGCAGCTTGGAGAAATATATACGGACATATCTTTCAAAGCTTTTTTAATAAACGAGCCAACATTTATCAAACCGTATCCGAATTCAGTATCGTAGCCTTGTGCTCCTAAATCTTCTGTCGTAGACGATAAAAGCCGTTTAAAATCGTTAATTGTATTATTATCGTCAATCGACAATAAAATTGTAGCCAACCCCGATACTATCGGTGTTGCCTGAGACGTTCCGTTAAGTTTTTTGTAACCGCCGTCATTGTATGTGCTTAAAATATCCGAGCCGGGTGCTACCACAAAAACAGATTCGTTACGTTGCGAAAAATCTGACTTATCCTTTGATGAGGTTACCGAACCGACACCAACAACGCAATCATATGCAGCAGGATAATAAAGTGTGTCTGAATAACTGTTTCCGACCGCCGCAACAAGAATTACACCATTATCGTATGCATATTTTATCGCTTCTTCTAAAAACGGATTGTTGGATTTTAAACCCCAACTCATATTTATTACTTGGCATTTATATACATCTACAGCATCATATATTGCACTGACAATCATATCAACATCTGTAGTTTTTGAAGTGTCAAAGCATTTTAACGGAACTATTTTTGATTTCGGAGCAACACCAACAACACCCAATTCATCCATTTGTGCAGCAATTATTCCGCTTACATGAGTTCCATGTCCAATATTATCAGAAACATCGCTGCTTTTATCAAAATAGTTTTTTCCGTCTAACAAATTGTTCTTTAAATCCTCATGAGCATAACATCCGGTATCAATCACCGCTACTTTAATTTCATTTCCATATGTTTCTAAATTCCATGCGCTGCTTATATTTATCATATCTAATTGCCACATCTTAAAATATAACTCATCTGAAGGTGTACTATATAAACTTATCGTTTCAAAGCCTTCAATTAAATCAACCCTTTCATTTGCTTCTACCGTCTCAACATATTCACTTAGTTCGTTTAAAAGATTTTCATTTTTTGTTACATATATTCTTTTATCTTTGTTAATTTCTTTTAATTCAGATTTATAAATTTCTATTGGAAAATCATTTTTTAATTTTATTATATATTCGCCGCTTTCTGCATTAACTCGAAAAGTTGGGACAAGTATTAATACAAGAAAAAAAATAATAACACAACATTTTTTCATATCCGTTATATCCTCCGCAAAAAGTGCTTTATCTTAAATATCTATTTTGTCACAGTCCTTCTGTACTGATAAGGGCTTGTTCCCATAATTTTACGAAAACATCTGTAAAAACGCGTTTTGTCGCTAAAGCCTGCCTTGTAGCATATATCTTCAATTTTTAGCTTGGTATCATTAAGCAATGTAACGGCTTTTTCTACGCGGATTCGATTTAAATAATCGCTAAATGTATGACCCGTATATTGTTTAAATATGCGGCTGAAATACGATGGATTATATGAGCATTTTTTCGCAATATCATCTAATGTTATCTTTTCTGAGGCATGATTTTTTATATACTCCAAAAGTTCTTCTGTAATACCAGAAAAGCTTTTATCTAAAACCAGCGACATTTTTCTAAATACTGTTATTATTAAAAGATTAAGTGCTGAGCGAACAGCAAGCTCCCCTGCCGGAGAATTTTCTTCTAATTCCTTTTCTAAAATATAAATTATTCGCTCTATTCGGTCACGTTCATCTGCTGAAAAGCTTACACACTTTTTTTCTTTATCTAAAATTTCTCTGAACGTTTTAAACTCTGAAAGATTTAAAAGCGCAAATGCGTTTTCCTGATTTACTAAGGCACGGCTTATGTATTCGGGTTTCATTAAAATATTTATATATTCTGCATCGGTACTGCCTAAAATGCTGTGCGATTGATTATAATTTATTATAACCATATCGCCGCGTTTTACGGGATACATCTCTTTGTCTATCACGTGAACGCATTTGCCGCGTAGCATATAAACAAATTCTACAAAATTGTGATAATGCTCGGGAAAGCTCAGGGTCTCTCTGCTCTCTTTATGATGCGCTAATCTCACACTGTCAGACATTGAAAATATGTTGTCTTTTTTTTCGATAGACATAGGCTGCTCCTTTCAATTCTTTACCGACATAATATCACAAAATGCAAATTCAGTCAATACACAAAAAGAACTGCCAACCAACCGGCAGTTCTTTTTATATAATCACATTTCTCTAAAATTAAAGGGACGTACAACATTCCTTTAAAAATTTTCTTGTGCAAGATAGCATGGAATCATAGTAACTGCTTATTCTCTTGCGATATTTCCCGCAGGCTTAAGATGTATCCGTTAATCATACCAGAGGCTCCGCGTCTAAAACTGCATCTTCTATATCGGCAGAAATCAAATCAATATCAGTAAAGCTAATTTTTATTAATGTCTAATTTTGTTTTTTAACCATCTTATATTCGTCATAAAAACGATAATACGGGCAGGCATTTCGCCCTCCTGAATAAAAGAGCGATATGTCGTCTTCATCAAAGCTGACTGAGCAACCATAGCTATCAGCCTCGCCGTCATAATCATAATAGGCGCACGTTTCACATTGTGTATTTTCTGAGTCGTATGACATATTATCCTCCGAAAGTTATTTTATATTTTAAGTATAACATTTTTTCAGAAAAAAAGCAATATATTAAACGCTATATAAACTTACCAACTTGACAATCGGTTCTAAATAATGATATATTTAAAACAACAAGTTTATTGACAAGGTGATAATATGAATCAAAACAGAAGAAGTAAAATTGTAGAAATGCTTAACAAGCAACACACAATTACAAATTCTGAGCTTATGGATACCTTTTCTATATCCATAGAAACCGTAAGACGGGATTTGGCATATTTAGAAAATCAGGGGCTTTTAGAGCGTGTGTACGGCGGAGCGGTAAAGAAAAATTTTATGAATACCGAGCCCGAGTATACAAATCGTCAAAACGAGAATCTGCTCGAGAAACAATTGATAGCAAAAGAGGCAGAAAAGCTCATTGATTTAAATGACACTCTTTTTTTCGACATAGGAACTACTACTCTTTCTTTAGCGCAAAATCTTAACAACAGCAAAAACATTAAGGCTTTTACCAACTCCTTAAGAGTTGCAACAGCTCTTTCGGAAAAAGGGTGCGATGTAACCGTCACAGGCGGCAAGGTGCGAAACGGAGAATTTGCCGTTTCGGGATTTATTGCCGAGAATAATATGAGACAATTTAATTTCGATAAAGCACTCATTGGCGTTGCAGGAATTGACGAAAACGGCATTACTGATTTTATTCCCGAAGAAGCTAATTTAAGAAGACAAATTATTAAAAATTCACGCAAAACCATAGTGATGGCAGATTATACAAAGTTCGGTGTTCGGGCAATATGCAACATTTGTCCTTTAAATGATATTGATATATTAATAACTGACAAAAAAGCACCTTCTGATATTTTAAAAAAGCTTGAAAAGCTCGGTATAGATATAATAATAGCCGAAGGATAAATTGCAAAGTAAAGGCTCGCAAGATAATTTCTTGTGAGCCTTTACTTTGCAAAAGTTTTGACAACATTTTAAAAACATATTGACAATGTTTTGCAAATGTTGTAGAATGGTTTTGGTGCATTAAATTATATTAATTTTGTACCTATTTAAATTTACAGGAAGGTGTTTTAAATGCTGAAAACAGATGTTGTTGTAATAGGAGCCGGCGCAGTCGGATGTGCAATTGCGCGAGAGCTGTCTAAGTACAACGTTAATGTAATCGTCGTTGATAAAAACGAAGACGTAGGCGGTGATGCCTCAAAATCCAACAGTGCCATTATCCACACCGGATATGATGCTGCCCCGGGAACACTCGAATCTCAGCTTGTTGTAGCTGCTAACCCTATGTACGATGAAATTACCGAATCTTTAGATGTTCCTTTTAAAAGAATCGGTGCAATTTTGCCCGCTATTACTCAGGAACAGTTCGAGCAACTGCCCGCTATAAAAGAAAAGGCTTTTCGCAATCACGTTTATGACGTTGAATTTAAAACAGGTGCCGAATTATTAGAAATGGAGCCTGAGTTAAACCCCGAAGTTAAAGGCGGTTTATATATCCCTCGCGAAAGTATTATTGACCCGTTTATTTTAGTTCAGGCTTTAGCCGAAAATGCAAATGTTAACGGCGTAGAATTTATGTTGGGTGCAAAGGTAACCGACATAAAAACCTCTAATGGAAAAATCGAAAGCGTTGTAACTACAAAAGGTGAAATTAAAACCACATATGTTATAAACAGCGCAGGACTTTATTGCGATGAAATTGCCGAAATGGTAGGCAAAGCTGATTATAAAGTTGTTGCAAGAAAAGGTCAGTTTTACATATTGGATAAAAATACCTCGTGCCAGGTTAATCATATTGTTCTGCCTATACCTACAAAGGTAACAAAAGGTAAGCTTATGTGCCCCACTATTCACGGAAATATGTTAGTTGGACCTACTGCTGAGGACCAGCCGTCTAAGGTTGATAAGTCAACATCATCTGAAGGACTCGAAAGTATTGCGACCGATGTTAAAAATCTCGTTCCTAACGTTAATTTGCGAGATACAATTACTCAGTACAGCGGTCTGCGTCCTAACCGTAACCCTGAAGGTCTTAACTTTAATATGTATGACGATTTAAAAGGTTACATAAATTTATCAGGCGTACGTTCTACCGGTCTTACTTTATCAGTTTCTATGGGTAAATATGTTGTTGAGCAAATGCTCTATAGCGGTGCTAACTTCACTTTAAAAGAAAACTTTATCTCTAAGCGTAAGGGTATTGTTAAATTCAGCGAACAGACACCGGAAATGCAAGATGAGCTTATAAAGAGCAATCCACTTTACGGCAACGTTATCTGTCGTTGCGAAACTATAACCGAGGCAGAAATTATGCAAGCAATTCACCGTCCTATAGGTGCTAAAAGTGTCGATGGCATAAAACGTCGTGTACGTGCAGGCATGGGTCGTTGTCAGGGCGGTTTCTGCGGTCCTAAGGTAATTGAAATTTTAGCACGCGAATTAGGTGTTAAAGCATCAGAAATTAACAAGAATAATCCGGGCTCATATATGGTAACCGGAACAACCCGCTGATTTAAGGAGGTAATAATATGTATAATATAAAATGTGACGTTGCAATTATCGGCGGCGGCCCTGCCGGTCTTGCAGCAGCTATATCAGCTAAAGAAGAAGGAGCACAAAAGGTGCTTATTATTGAACGCGACAATGCCTTAGGCGGTATTTTACAGCAATGTATTCATCCGGGATTCGGTCTTACCCGTTTCAATGAGGAGCTAACCGGTCCTGAATATTACAGCAGATTTGTAGATAAGGCTAACGAGCTTGGTGTCGAGGTCTTGTTAAATTCAATGGTTTTGCAAATTGACAGCGAAAATAAAGAAGTAAACTGCGTAAACAGCGAATTTGGTCTTACCAAAGTAGAAGCCGGCAGCATCGTTTTAGCAATGGGTTGCCGCGAAAGAACACGTGCAAATATCGTTATTCCCGGCACTCGTCCTGCCGGTATTTATACCGCAGGTTCAGCACAAAGACTGGTTAACCGCCAAAACATTATGGTTGGTAAAAAGGTAGTTATTTTAGGCTCGGGCGACATTGGTATGATTATGGCACGCAGAATGAGCTTAGAAGGTGCTGAGGTAGTAATGGTAGTTGAGCTTATGGATTACTTGGCAGGACTTACCAGAAACCGTGTTCAATGTCTTGACGATTTTGGTATTCCGCTTAAATTGGCTCACACCATAACAAAAATCGAAGGCAACGAACGTGTAACAGGAGTTTATGTTGCTCCCGTTGACGAAAATAAAAAGCCGATTAAAGAAAAAGAAGAATTTGTAGAGTGTGACACTGTTTTATTCTCTGTCGGACTTATTCCTGAAAATGAAATTACAAACAAGGCAGATATCGAAATAAACCGCATAACAAACGGTCCTGTTGTAAATCAGTATATGCAGACCTCAAAGCCTTCCGTTTTCGCCTGCGGAAATGTTGTTCACGTAAATGACCTGGTTGATAACGTAAGTAAAGAAAGTGAACAGGCAGGTAAATATGCGGCACGTTTTGCTATGGGTAAATTCCCCAAAGCAAAAAAAGAAATTCCGTGCCTAACCGGAAGAAACGTAAGATATGTTTGTCCTCATAAAATAGCCATCTCAGAAGAAAGCGAAAAAACTACCCTTTTCTTCCGCGTTCTTGCACCCGAAGACAATGTAAAGTTAGTTGCACGTTGCGGTGATGAAGTTATTGCGCAGAAAAAAGAGTTTCGTGCAAATCCCGGCGAAATGTGCAATCTTTTAATTGATACATCTAAAATTGTCGGCGACGATATTGTTATTGAGGTTTTAAAGGAGGACTAAAAAATGAAAAAAGAAATAATTTGTACAGTTTGTCCGCGAGGATGTCATATTTTAGTTGATGGTGATGAAAAATCAGTTTTTTCAGCAGAAGGCTATAGCTGTAAACGCGGGTTGGAATACGCAAATACAGAATATTTAAGTCCCGTTCGTATTTTAACTACAACAGTTAAAATTGCAGGTATAGATGGCGACCTTTTACCCGTGCGCTCAGAAAAGCCTCTGCCAAAGGATAAGCTTTTAGAGTGTATGGAAATTATTAAAAAGACTGAGATAAAATTGCCCGTTAGAAGATATGATACGGTAATTGCCGATATCTGCGGAACAGGCATAGATATAGTTGCTACAAAAGATATAGGTTAAAGGAGAATTAGTATGAATTCTAAACGTGTATTAGTATGTGGTATTGTGCAGGAATCAAATTCTTTTAACCCCATCCTTGCAACTTTAGAAGATTTTGCAGAATACGGAATTTATGTAGGCAATGAAATTTTAGCTTCTGATACTAACCGTGGTGCAACAGTTGACGGAATGCTCAGGGTTTTAGACGATAACAAATTCATTACTGTACCTGGGGTATCAATACGCGCCACATCAGGCGGCCCCGTTTCTGACAATGTTGTTGAATGGTTTTTAGATAAAACTATCACTGCCATAAATATGGCTGATAAACTTGACGGTGTCTTAGTCTCTTTACACGGTGCTACAATGTCGGCATCATCGGGCGATGTGTGCGGTGATATTTTAGAAAAAATCCGTCAAACTGTAGGTGAAGATGTTGTAATTTCAGCCTCGTTTGACCTTCATGCTAACATAACCGAAAAAATGATTAAAAACACCGATTACATAAGCGGTTATCAGACATATCCGCATCTCGATCACTACGAGGTAGGCTTAAGAGCAGTTGAGCTGCTTACGGCGCACTTAAACGGAAAGCCTGCTAAGGTTGCACGTGTAGAAATACCGATGATTGCACCCGCACACGGATACACAACCACAAAGGGTGGTTTAGCTAAGCTGATGGCTCGCGCTGAAGATATGAAAAACAGCGGAAAAATAATTGATTACAGCATTTTTCAGGTTCAGCCCTGGCTTGATACTCAAAATATGTCATCAACGGTGATTATAACCGCAAAAGATGAAAAAATTGCAACGACAGTAGCTAAAGAGCTTGCAAAAGACGAATTTGCTTTGCGCCACGAACTATTAGGAACTCCTTTGATGGAAATATCCGAAGTAATTAAAAAAGCATTAAATAACAAAAGCGGCAAGCCAATAGTGTTGGTTGACTCGGCAGACTCCCCCAACGCAGGTGCGTGTAGCGACAGCGCGGCAGTTTTAGAGGCATTATTGCCCTATCGTGACGAGCTTAAATGCGCAGTTGCTGTTTCCGACATACCTGCTGTTGACAAGGCATTTGAGCTTGGTGTAGGTGCAACAGCCGATTTTACCTTAGGAGCTAAGGTAGCACCAAAATTAAGCAAGCCAGTTGCTGTGAAAAATGCGGTTGTAAAAAGCCTGCACGACGGAACCTTCTATATGTATGGTCCGCAAGAACGCGGTCAGCTGCGCAATATAGGAAAAACTGCGGTTTTACAGGCAGGCAATATACTGATTAACGTTTCTTGCCACGGCAAGTGCGAGGGCGACATAGCATTTTATCGCAGTTTTGGTATAGAGCCGGAGCTTTGCGACCTGGTATGTGTTAAGGCCTGTACATCATTCAGAGCAGGATACGAGCCGATTTCTGCTGAAATATGTAACACCAACACACCCGGTGCTGCCGGTCCTGTTCTTACTGATATGCCTTATGAAAAACGACCCGTTCCTATGTTTCCGTTTGAAGAAATTAACGAGAATCACATTTCGGAAGCTAAATGTTATCGTTAGTTAAACAGACATAAAAAATAGTTGTCGCAAAAGCGACAACTATTTTTTATATTTACTAAATTATTTTTCTTCAGGAATAACCATTACGGAATAGGTTTCAAATATTCCGCCGCTTTCTGAACCTGCTGCTAAAATATTCATACCCACCTTTAAGTCATTCATACTAAGCTTTTTACCGTTAGAAGAATCTAAGATTGTTGCATTTTTCTTTAAGAATACCTGCTGTGGTGTTATATCACCGTTATTAAGCTCTGCACTTACCTGAATCATTCCCCACTCTGTATTAACTGCTGTTATGACACCTGTTACAGAACGTTGAGCAGCCGTTGTTGAAGAAGTAACATTAATTTCTTTTACTGTCAGACTACTTGCTACAATTTCAACACTATAGCCAACACGTAAATCGTAAAGTGTTACATTTTCTCCGTTCATAGTGATTACTGCATCGCGACTTACCGTATATTCGGTAACTGTTTCGCCTTTTTTAACTCCTATTAAGGATTCTGTTGACGAATGATAAATACTGTCAATAATTCCCGAAACATCCTTAGAACCGCCTACTGCAACAGCTGACTTAATTTTTCCGTACTCTAAGGTTAAGTCGATGCTGTCACCTACAGCCAAGTCGCGGAACTCAGCAACTGCGCCGTTTCTGCGAAGTGATGCTCCCGGAGCCAAATCAAATTCCAATACTTCGTTATCAACTGTTCTTACTGACATATGTTCTGAAACATCAGCAGGTATCGACTCTACAACTGCATTTTCAACTGTTGTTGTTTTCGGTGAGCCTTCTATAACCGCTACTTTTCCCGAACTTATTTCTAGGTGTATGAAGTCGCCATCTTTAAAATCTGCAAGTGTTGATGATGCGCCCTCGTATTTTACAGCTACACTTGTAGAAAGTGTATACTGAGCAGATTTTGTGCGATCTTCTAAATCTGCAACTGTAATTTTTGTTCCCGAATTTTCCGTTTTTCTTCCACGATAAATACCATCTATGCTATCTTCGGTAACGACACTTACTGCATCTACCGAGTAAAGACGGTCTGCACCGGTATCAGAATCGTGTGCAAAGGTTAATACAACCTCCATACCGCCGGATAGAAGGGTTAACTGAGATTTTTCGCCGTTTATCATAACCGGAACACCTGTGCCGATTGTATATTTTTCGCTTTCGCCATCTTCGTTTCTTAGGGTAACGATGTTAAGGTCGGCATCAACAGAGGTCACAACCCATTTAGAATATGAATATTTCATCATCTCTAAAATTCTGTGAATCATTGTTGCAATCTGTGCACGAGTTACGTTTCCGTTAGGAGTAAACTTGTTACCGTCCATTCCCTTAATGATTCCAAGCTCACTTGCGTAATATACATATCCTTGCGCAATTGCCGGAATGTCGTCTGAATCAGCGAAATCAGCTTTAACATCAGGATTTGATTTAAGCCAAACTTCTCCGCCTAAGCATTTAGCAATTAATGTTGCTGCCTCGTAACGTTTTAAAGGCTTATCTTTATTAGATGCCGATAAATATGTAACCAGGTCATCTTCTGTAATTACCTTTTTATACATAAGGTATGCAGCCTGATTTAATGCATATGAATTATATTTTGCCAATGTCTGCTCGGCATTGTTATATGCTATTGTAACAATATCTTCATTGGTTTTATCGCTCGAGCCAAGGCAACGTGAAAACAGTGTTATCGCCTCTTGCTTTGTAATGTCCTTACCGGGCATAAATGTTCCGTCAGGATATCCCTCGATAATTTTTTCATTTGCTAAAGTATCAATTGCCTCCTGCGCCCAAGAATAAGCGGATGTTACATCCTTAAAGCCAGCCGCATACGCAGTAGACAGCGCAGAAATAACAACCATTACTGAAACAAAAAGTGTAAGTATTTTTTTCATCATTCGCTTAATCCTCCCTTTAGTTATACTTTATTAATAATATTATACCACTTACGCAATATTTTTCAATGTTTTTTGTAAATTTGTCACAGAAAAATAATATAAGGATTGCATTTTTTTACGCAATACCCAAAAAAGTTGTAGCAAAACTAAAGTATACAAACAGTGATACCGCATCTAAAATAGTGGTTATGATGGGGCTTGCCATAATTACGGGGTCTAAGTGAATTTGCTTTGCTGCGATAGGAAGCATTCCGCCCACGACTTTTGCAAATGTTACTATACAGAACAGACTTGCACAAACAGTAAGCGCAACTAAAACACCTACTTCGTCAAATATCATTATTCTGGCAAAATTAACTACAGCAAGCATAAATGCAGTTAAAATTCCTACTCTTAATTCCTTCCACATTACTTTAAAAATATCTTTAAACTCAAGCTCATTAAGCGAAAGCGAACGTATTATCATAGTAGATGACTGCGCACCCGCATTTCCGCCCGTTCCCATAAGCATCGGCATATATGCAGTAAGTGCCACAACCTGACTTAACGTTGCCTCGAAATATCTTATAATCATACCTGTAAATGTAGCAGAAATCATAAGTACCAAAAGCCATACTATGCGGTTTTTGGCTAAGGATATAACTCCCGTGTCTAAATACTCCCTTTCTGACGGTGCGATAGCCGCCATTTTATGAAAGTCCTCGGTATTTTCCTGCTCGATGACATCAATTACGTCGTCTACCGTTATTATTCCGACCAGTCTGTTTTCATTATCGACAACGGGCATTGATATAAGGTTATATTTTCGGAACAAATATGCCGTTTCTTCTTTGTCTGTTAGCGTTTGCACCGATTTTACGGTTTCCATCAAATCGCTCACTAAAATGTCGGGGTCGCTTAAAATCAGCTTTCGGATGGTTATTTCGCCCTCTAGCTTTCTTTGTGCACTTATTACATAGCAGGTGTCGATTGTTTCTTTATCCATACCGGTTTTTCTGATACGGTCTAATGCCTCTTTGACCGTCATTTCTTTTTTCAAATCGACAAACTCTGTTGTCATAATACTTCCCGCACTGTCGTCGGGATAATTTAAAAGCTGGTTGATGGTTTTTCTTGTTGCCTCATCAGTATTGCGCAAAACCCTTTTAACCACGTTCGCAGGCATTTCTTCTATAAAATCGACCGTATCATCCATATAAAGCTCATCCATAATATAGTTAATTTCGCGGTCGGTAATAGATTCGATAATATATTGCTGGCGGTCCGGGTCCATTTCTGCAAAAACCTCTGCTGCGGTTTCTTTCGGCAGCATTCTGAAAATTCTAAGCATTTTATCCTGCGGTATTTCGCCAAGCAATTGCTCAATATCAACCTCGTTAAGCTCAATTATATATTTTCTTGCCTCGAACAGTTTGTTTTCTTCAATCAATTCAATTATATTTTCGAACATAAAAAACCTCCCTAAGTATTTTTAGCCAAATTAGAATAAATGATACAAATAATCACAACGGCTAAACCTTAGGAAGATTAATATTCCGCTAGGCATTGTATGATTAAATTTGCATCCCAAATAATAAGGGATTCACAAAATTTAAGCACACAAAAAGAGCTTATGAATCCCTTTAATTAAATTTTTGCCACATCTCCGCTTTCGAACGGGACTGGAATCCATAAGCTCACATCCTTTATAAAGTATTTAACTATATTTTACATCACCTATGCAAAAAATGCAAGATTTTTTTAAACATAATATTCCTGAGTATATGCATTTTTACATTTTATACCACCTTGCAAATTAAGTTTATTCAACAACAATTTCTACCCAACTTATAATGGCATTTCCATTTTGGGCAACAAATTGAATCTTTTGCTCGTTTTGTTTGCCGGTTTTTATCGGTACAGAATAACATTTTGCGTTTTCAGATATAACATTTTTAGGTTCTTCAATTTCGCATTCGTTAAAACCTGTAATATTTTCACCATTTAATAAAATTTTTAACTCGTGCGGTGCGCCTTCATCAAAGCCTAAAATCAACTTAACTTTTTTATTTTCAGGAATCTTGCCCGTTCTTATTGATAAGCTTTTACTATCTCCAATAGCCATTTCCAACGGCAGGGGCATCCAACGTTCATATCCATTAGGGCAGGTCGCTTTTTCCTGACCAATAACGACACATCTTGTTCTGTGATTATAAATTTCTTCTATTGTTGCACACGTTTTTTGCACCTCGGCATCACGTGGTGTTCCGCCTTCACCAAAATAATTATAAAGATATATTGCGTCAGCACCTGCCGACAAAAAACTTGCTGATAAGCCTCTTGCAGTTTCGGCTGTCATTCGTGCTATTCCCGATGTGCCACTTGAAATCAGAGTTTCAAGACATCCTAAAATTTCTACTCCGTCAAGCTCTTTTTTCCAAGTTTCAATAGGTATCCCGCTATCGCAGTTTGACCATCTCGGCGACGGAACAATCACATCAACAAGTCCCTCTTTCGCCCATGTACGAGCATCAAAACCAAAGGCTAATGCTTGGTCAATATCTCTGTTTAATCTTATTGCAATTTTAATTTTATGCCCGTATTTTTTCTCTGCATTGCTAACAATGCTTTTGATTTTGCGAATAAAATCGTTCATTATTTCGATGCATTCATTAAGGTTGTCATCTATGTAGTCAAAGCAATATATTTCGCGCATAAAATCCAGCTCAATACCGTCTGCATCATATCTGTTTATTTGCTCATCAATGTAATCAAGCATCATTTTGCGAACTTCACTTATTTTATAATTAAGGCATTCACCAAAATATCCGTATTTTTTGCCTAATAACCAACCATTTTCTTTTGCCTTATAGAAAAACTCACTTTTCAGCCACGACTGCACGTGACAATCATTCATGCGAACAGACAGCCAAGGTTTTTTGCCTATCTTTTTGCATCTTTTAATCCATACATCATATGGGTCTGTGCCATATTCTTTATTTATTTTATAAATTCCTTTATAGTATTCTTTATAGTCAACCTCTTCGCCATTATCAACAGTTTGCAAATATTTATCTGCATAGGTAAACCATAATTCAGTATCAGTTGCAGAATACTGAGAAAAGATACAGAATAAAACATCTGTTACTGCTGTATCTTTATACATATCAACAAAGGGATAAAGCATTTCTTTTGAAAAGCCTTCTTTTTCTGAAAGATTGTTTAAAAAAGGTGTGCAGGTTGAATTTATGTCAATATTACAATACATAGACATAGTTTTTCCCCCTTAACAAGATAATTCGATAACAACAGCTGCCAGTAATTTTGCTCTTTCCGTGAGCGACTTTATTTCTGCTTTTTCATCTAATGCATGAAGATTAAAGCCTGTAATTCCTATACCGTCAGCAGTCGGAATACCTGCCTCGGTTGTATATGCCGCGTCTGAGCCACCTAGTGTCTGACGCATTTTTAACTCACCAAAGCCATATTTAATACTGATTT
>JAZOBB010000074.1:0-26466 GCA_045595745.1 Clostridia bacterium
CAGAGCAGCAGGCTGCCTAGGGAAATAAAATATTTTGAGAGGAGGTGCAGAGCATGGCTGATATTATTCGTTGCGTTGGATATGCAAGATTCTCAAGCCACAATCAGCGAGAAGAATCAATCGAAGCCCAAGTTAGGGCTATCGAAAAATTTGCAGAGGATAGCGGCTATGCTCTGCTTAAAATATATGCTGACAGAGGAATCAGCGGCACTACTGATAATAGACTTGAGTTTCAGCAAATGATTGATGATGCTAAAAGGCATAAATTTGATATTGTATTGGTACACAAACTGGATCGTTTTGCAAGAAATAGAACAGATAGTGCGATTTATCGTCAAGAGTTATTTAAGCATAATGTAAAATTGGTTTCGGTACTTGAAAATTTTGATGAAAGTCCGGAATCAATCATACTTCAAAGCGTTATTGAAGGCTACAATGAATATTATAGCAAAAATTTGCGCCGAGAGGTGATGAAAGGCTTAAAAGAGAATGCGTTGTCGTGTCGTCATACTGGTGGAACACCGTGCTTGGGTTATGATATAGATAAGGAAACAATGAAGTATGTTATTAATGAGTTCGAAGCCGAGGCTGTAAAACTAATATTTAAACGGTATTTAGAGGGTGAGGGTTATACATCAATCATTGATGAGCTTAATCGTAAAGGCTATAAGACCAAGCGGGGCAGTCTGTTTGGTAAAAATTCGCTTTATGATATTCTCAGTAACGAAAAGTATACTGGTGTTTATGTTTATAATAAATCTGCTGCTAAGGATGCGAACGGCAAGTTTAACAGACATAAAAGCAAATCAGATGATGAAATAATCAGAATTGATGAAGGCGTACCGCAAATTATTTCAAAAGAAGATTTTCAATTGGTAAAAAGAAAAATGTCCGAACGAAGAAAAACGGCAGCTAAATATAAAGCAAAACAAGAATATTTGCTGTCGGGAAAAATTATATGCGGTGAATGCAATAGCAGTTATGCAGGAAATTCACGCAAGGCCGATAGCATACGTCCGTTATACATATCTTATCGTTGTACAAGGAAAAATGGCTCAATAAAGTGTAAAAATCCTGAAATAAGGAGAGACGTAATTGAAGATATTGTACTAAAAAAGTTAGCCAATACTGTTTTTAATGAGGACATGCTACCGCACATATTAAATCCGTATAATGATTTTGTTGCAAATAAGAATACAGAATTGACGATGAGTATAGAATCGACTAAATTAAAGCTAAAGGAGACTGAAAAAGGTATATCTAATGTCGTAGACGTTGTAGTTAAAACCGGCTCAACAGCATTAGTTGATAAATTAAAAGAGTTGGAGGCAGATAAGGTAAGGTTAGAGGAGAAGTTGGAGGATGCGGAGAGAAAACGGTCAAGTTTGAAAATCAATAAAGAACAGCTTAAAATGGCATTTCGTAAAGCAAAACAAATGCTGAAAAATGGTTCTTTAAAAAATAAAAAAGCAATTATTAATGAGTACATCCATCAAATTGTGGTGTATAGAGACAAGGTAGTTATAGAATTTAATATTTCGGAATCATACATCTGGAAAAAAGATATTCCGAGATAAATATGTTGATATATGCAAGGAAAGAAAAACCGTTTGGTATCACAAAAAGGCACCTTAATTTCAGAGATTTTTTATACGTTCAAAAAATTATATAATTCTTGAAAACTGTCTGCTAATATGATAATATTAATCATATAATCGACGAAGTGCATATTTTTACAAAGGAGACTTAATAATGAAAATATTAGTGATTGGAAATGGTTTTGATTTAGATCACGGTCTGCCTACGAGTTATAAAGAATTCATAAATTTTTGTAATTGTGTAGTGTCTATTGGTGTGCAGCCAATAGATGATTTCGATTTGACTACCAAACAGCTAGAATATATAAATTTTCTTGAGAAAAATCATGATTTGTGTAACAGATTTAAAAAATTGCTATATAAAAACGGTCTTCTTAATTGTTTTACTGCGCAGAATGAAAAATATAATTGGGTTGATTTAGAAAGAGAAATATTCAGAATTATCAATGAAGTAAAAAATGTTGAGCAAGAATTAAAAGTCTCAAACGTAAATGAAATTGAATTATTAAATAATCACAGAATAGTAGAGGTTTTAGAACAGTTAAATATTTCTATAATGAGATTTGGAAGAATTGGCATTGAAGGGCTTGAGGCATTGCGTGTTTCTTTAGAAAATTGGCTGAATAATTTTTCAAAAGCGTTGGAATTATATGTTTTTTATTTTATTAATAAAACGGAGATATATGGTGTTTCGCCCGATGTTTTAGATTTTGATGCGGATAAAATTATTACTTTTAATTACTCCAATACATACGAACGTATATATGGTGGTGTGCATTGGCATGAAGATATCCATTATATACATGGCGTAGCTTCACGCATATCAAATGATGAACATTCGAATATTATTTTAGGAATAACTTCTGAAAATGCGTACAAGGATTCGAACTATGCAGAATTTGAAAAGTATTATCAGAGAATTACAAAAAAGACGGGCAATAAATATAAAAAATGGTTAGAGACGAAGGAAAAGGAAGTAGAAATCGCATTTTTTGGACATTCTTTAGACCCGTCAGACAGTGATATAATACAAGATTTGATTTATTGCGATAAATCGAAAATTACAATATACTATTATAATACAAAGGCATATAGAGACATTGTTTCAAATCTTATAGAGGTAATAGGCAGGGATGATTTAATCGAGTTCGTTTCAGGACATAACCCTAAGATAGAGTTTGTAAAACAGAAGGAACACCAAAATGATAATACCGGTGGAATTGAGATAACGAGAGATATTAGAACAATGTATCAACTTTACAATAAGAGCAATGTTGAAATTAATAAGCTAATCAACAAGATAAAGCAAAAAGTTGAACTTAAAGACCTGAATTATTTTCATTCTCAAAGAAAAGCCATAAGTCTTTTTGATGCATTGGTTTCAAATCAATTATCGCTTTATTCAGTTGATGAATATTTAAGTGCATGTGATGGCCTTGCTTATGAGAAAAACGGCGACTCTTTGGTAGTCTATAAAGATGAGGAATGGTCAGATTATACTCATGAGGGAGAAATGCCATGTGCATTTGAGACATCTCTTTTGATTGATGCATTTAATAAAAGCAATCTGAAAAAAATTGCAAAAGAAAAAAGAACAAATCCGTTTTTATATATTGCAGAATTAGAATCCTGCGATGTAATAAAAAATGAATTAATTAAAGCATGCGCTCAAAAAGAATATTCCGAACGATATTGGAAACAAATAGATGAACTAATAGAGTGTTTTGGGAATGGCGAATTGTTTAAAAAGGCAATAGACAGTATTGATGTTGATAAATTGGATATGATAACGAGAATTAGATTTTTGCATTTAAAAGATCTATATGATGTGAACAGATGGAATTTGTATCAATTAGAACGATATAATGATGAAGGGCCTTTTGAATAAAAGTATTGCCGATACACATAAAAACAAAGCACCGTACACTGTACGGTGCTTTAATCATATGTAATTGTGCATATAAATGGCGGAGAGGGAGGGATTCGAACCCTCGAACGGGTATTAGCCGTTACACGATTTCCAATCGTGCGCCTTAGGCCAGCTCAGCCACCTCTCCGTATATTAAGTTATGTGTCACAAGTCGTTATTATAGCACAGTTTTAAAATGTTTGCAAGACCTAAATTATATTTTTTTAAAACAATTTAAAATCCACTTTTATTTTTTGCCTTTTTAAACAAACTAATAGTCTAATCATAAAAAAGGAGAAAAATAAAATGGAACAGGTTGCGTGTCTGCTTATTCACGGGGTCGCAGGCGGAAAGTATCAAATGGAGCGGCTTAAAAAGCATTTAAATAAAAAAGGAATTATGGCTGAATCAATAACAATTAAGGGTCACGAGCAGGGCAAAAAAGCCCTTTCAGATTCGAAATATTATGAATGGCTTGCCGGTTCTAATCAAAAATATAACGAGCTTTTAAAAAAGTATAATAAAGTAATAATTATAGGATTTTCGATGGGTGGATTAATAGCTTTAAATCTAGCCAAAAGACATAACGCGGCGGCAGTTGTATTAGTAAACTGTCCCGTTTTTTGCGTTAATGTGCCCGCAATCATAAAGGGTGTTATGCACGATTTAAAAGAGCACGATTTTAAAAATATAAGACGATATATGTATATTGATAATATTCCGCCCAAAACACTAAGGGAGTTTAAAAAGCTTTTAGACCACACAAAGCTATTGCTTTCGGGGATTAACACTCCTGCGTTTATTCTGCAGTGCGCTGATGATGATGTAGTTATACCAAAAAGTGCAGAATATTTATATTCAAATATTAAAAGCCCTAAAAAAACCGTTCGTTATTACGACAACGGTGGGCATCATATTTTAGCGGAGCTTGATAATTCAAAAATGTATGATGATATTGCTGACTTTGCATTGGAAATTGCAGAAGAAATTAACGTGTTATAAGGAAGAATAAGTACGTTTTGTAATTAAATTGTAAATAATACTTGATTAATCCGTTTTTTTAATGTATAATAATTAAGACAAATATATTTTTAGGAGGACTTTATAATGAAAAAGATTATTGCACTCGCACTTGCCGTTATGATGGCGGTTTGTGTATTCACAGGCTGTTCAACAGGAAGCGACAAGCTTACAATGGCTACAAATGCCGAATTCCCGCCGTTTGAGTACTTAGAAAACGGTGAAATCGTTGGTGCTGATGTAGACATTGCAAAGGCTATTGCTGAAAAACTCGGCAAAGAGCTCGAAATTACAAACATTGACTTCGATGCTGCTTTAACAGGTGCTGCAACGGGTAAATACAATATGGCAGTTGCAGGGATCACAGCAAACGATGACAGAAAGAAGAATATGAACTTCTCAGTTGATTACTACACAGCTTCTCAGGCTATCATCGTTATGGCTGACAGCGAAATCGCAGGTGTTGCTGACTTAGAGGGCAAAACAATTGCTTGTCAGGAAGGCACAACAGGCGAACAGTACTTACTCGATAACGCATACACAGTTCAGTCATTTAAAACAGGTGCTGAAGCAGTTACTGCTTTAACCTCTGGCAAAGTAGAGGCTGTTGTTATTGACGATGCTGTTGCAAGAGCGCTTTCTGCTGAACAGAACGGCGAAACAAAAGTTTTAGACGAAGCTTTGACACAGGAAGCATATGCTATTGCTTTAAAGAAGGGTGATGACAAGCTTACTGCTGAAATCGATAAAGCTCTTGGCGAACTTAAAGCAGACGGCACATTGGCTAAAATATTCGAAAAATACGAATTGCCGTACGATGCTGAATAATTAGACTTTTGTTAATTAAGGGGCTGTAAAAATTACAGCCCCGTTTTTGCAGTAAAAGGAAAAAATAATTCAGATTTTTCCGAATGAGAGGTTGTGTAATATGGAATGGTTTAATAACTGGATTAATAAATTGCACGAAACCTTTATCGTTGGCGACAGATATATGACACTTATCGAGGGTTTTGAAAAAACACTTATTATAACCTTCGGAGCTTTGGTTATCGGTGTTATTATTGGTACAATTGTTGCTATGATAAAAGTTTTTGCGCACAACAATCCAAAATCAAGAGTTTTAAAAATTCTTGATGTAATAATGAATATATATCTTACGGTTATCCGCGGAACACCGGTTGTAGTACAGCTTTTAATATCATTTTTCATTATATTCATATCAGCAAAAGACGGAACCTGGGTCGCAATGCTTACCTTCGGTATAAATTCGGGTGCTTATGTTGCCGAGACTATACGTTCGGGCATTATGGCAATAGACCCGGGTCAGATGGAAGCAGGAAGGTCTTTAGGTTTTTCAAACATACAGACTATGTGGCTTATAATTTTACCACAGGCATTTAAAAACATTCTTCCCGCAATCGGAAACGAAATGATTGCTCTTTTAAAAGAAACATCTGTTGCAGGTTATGTTGCTGTGGTTGACCTTACAAAAGCTGGTAATCAGATTAAAAATACTACATATGACCAGATTAACCCGATTTTGCTTGTTGCGTTGGTTTATCTTGTTATGGTAATGCTGTTTACTTGGCTTATTGGCTTGCTCGAAAGGAGGTTGCGCAAAAGTGAACGCTGATTGCATTATAAAAACAAATGATTTATGTAAGTTTTATAAGGGCGGAGCAATTAAAGCTCTTAATGGTGTAAGTGCCGAAATTAAAAAGGGCGAGGTTGTAGTTGTTATCGGTCCTTCCGGCTCGGGCAAATCTACTTTTTTGCGTTCTCTTAATCTTTTGGAATCACCAACCTCGGGCTCAATAATGTTTGACGGTAACGAAATTACAGATCCAAAAGTGAATATAAATATCCATCGTCAGAAAATGGGGATGGTATTTCAGCATTTTAATTTGTTTCCACATATGACCATACTTAAAAATATGACAGTTGCACCGATGAAACTTCTTAAAATGTCAAAAGAAGATGCCGAGGCTAAAGCTATGAAGCTTTTAGAACGTGTAGGACTGGCTGACAGAGCAAATACATATCCTTCTCAGCTTTCGGGCGGGCAAAAGCAACGTGTTGCAATTGTTCGTGCTCTTTGTATGAATCCTGAGGTTATGCTTTTTGATGAGCCTACCTCTGCCTTAGACCCCGAAATGGTCGGCGAGGTTTTAGCTGTTATGAAACAGCTGGCAGAAGAGGGTATGACAATGGTTGTTGTTACGCACGAAATGGGTTTTGCAAAAGAGGTTGCTGACCGTGTTATTTTTATGGACGAGGGTGTAATAGTTGAAAGCGGAACTCCTGAGCAAATTTTTGAAAATCCGCAAAATGACAGAACAAAATTGTTTTTAAGTAAAGTATTATAAAACAGGACTGCTATGCCAATTTTTTGCATAGCAGTCTTTTTTAATAAAAAAATATAAAAATTTATATTATTTTGTATATTAGGGGTTGAAATTTGTCAGAGATTGTTATATAATTAACAATGTCTATGATTTTTCATATATAAAGCCGAAAGGAGCTGTTGCAAATGAAGGTTTCAGTATGTGTGGGAAGCTCCTGTCATCTTAAGGGTTCGCGACAGGTGCTGGATGATTTAAAAACTTTGTCAGAGCAAAGCGATTTAAACGGCAAAATTGATTTGTGTGCCGCGTTTTGTATGGGCAGATGTAAAGACGGAGTTTCTGTTTCGGTAGAAGATGAAGTTTTTTCGGTAACTCCCGAAACGGTGAACGAGTTTTTTGAAAAGGAAATAAAAGCAAAGCTATAAAAGGCTTTGTTTGTAGTTTAAGTCTTATCGGCCCGGGTAAGACGATAAAAACAATTAATTTGCGGGCAGAAAGGTATGGATTTTTAATGAATAAAATTACAGTAATAGGAACAGGAAGTGTAGGCTCTACTATCGCTTACACACTTACAATTGAGGGCATTGCTTCTGAAATTGTAATGATTGACATCAACAACGAAAAAGCATTGGGCGAGGCTTTAGACATCAGACAGGGAACACCTTTTTGCAATCCTTGCAATATCTATGCGGGAACTTATGAGGATGCTGCCGGCTCGGATATAGTTGTAATTACATCGGGTGTGGCAAGAAAGGCGGGTCAGTCCAGACTTGATTTAGCACAGACCAATGTTGATATTTTAAAATCAATTACCGAGCAGATAGTGAAATATGCTCCTGATGCAACTTATGTCATCGTAAGTAATCCGGTTGATATTTTAACCTATGCATTTACTAAATATTCGGGAATACCCGAAGAACGCATTATCGGTTCAGGTACTATTTTAGATACCGCACGTCTGCGTTCGAGACTTTCTGAGTATTATTCAGTTAGTCAGCAGAATGTTCACGCATATGTTTTAGGTGAACACGGCGATTCATCATTTATTCCGTGGTCAATTGCAAATATTTCAAACGTTCCGGTTGAAGATTACGGCAAAGCTGTTTTAAATTCTACTAACTATCCCGAGCTTCACAGAGAAGATGTTGAAAATTATGTACGCAAATCAGGTGCACGCGTAATTCAAAGAAAGGGTGCTACCTTCTATGCGGTATCCGTTTCGGTATGCCACATTTGCAAATGCCTCTTAAGCGGTATCGATACAACAATGACTGTTTCAACAATGCTTCACGGCGAATACGGCATTGAGGATGTGTGCTTAAGTCTTTTAAATGTTGTAGGTCGTAACGGAGTTCATAACAAAATTGTTCTACCTTTAAACGAAAAAGAAGTTGCTGACCTGCACAAGAGTGCCGAAAGCTTAAAAGAAGTAATGAGAAATATTAAGATTTAATATATTGAAAGGGTGAAAATTATGGATTATCGTATAGAACATGATTCTATGGGAGAGGTAAAAGTTCCTGCTGATCGTCTTTGGGCGGCACAGACCCAAAGAAGTCACGAAAACTTTGAAATAGGTGTGGGCATCGAAACAATGCCGCGCGAGATTATTCATGCTTTTGGAGTATTAAAAAAAGCAGCGGCAATTGCTAACAACAAGCTACGCCCCGAAAAAATGACAAATGAAAAGCTGGGTGCAATATCTGCAGCCTGCGACGAAGTTATGAGCGGAAAGCTTAACGACCATTTTCCGTTGGTTGTTTGGCAGACGGGCTCGGGCACACAGTCTAACATGAACGCAAACGAGGTTGTAGCAAACCGCGGTAACGAAATTTTAGGTAAAAAACTGCTTCATCCGAATGATGATTCAAATATGAGCCAGTCTTCAAACGATACCTTCCCGACGGCTATGCACATTGCGGCAGTTTTAATCTTAGAGGAGAAGCTTATTCCGGCAGCAGAGCTGTTAATCGAGACCTTTAAACGTCTGGAAAAAGAAAACGAAGGAATTGTAAAAAGCGGAAGAACACATCTTCAGGATGCAACTCCTATTAAATTCAGTCAGGAAATCAGCGGCTGGCGTTCAAGCTTAGAAAAAGACGTTGAGCTTATCCGTCGCTCGATAGAGCCTCTTTACGAGGTAGCTTTAGGCGGTACAGCAGTAGGAACAGGTCTTAATGCTCCTAAGGGATTTTCTGAAAGTGTTGCAGCTGAAATTGCGACAATTACAGGAAAACCGTTTAAGACTGCTGAAAATAAATTCCACGCATTAACATCAAAGGATGAGCTTGTTTTTGCGCACGGTGCAATTAAAGCTTTGGCTTGCGATATGATGAAAATTGCAAACGATATTCGTTGGCTTGCATCAGGCCCGCGTGACGGTCTTGGCGAAATATTTATTCCTGAAAACGAGCCCGGCTCATCAATTATGCCGGGTAAGGTTAACCCCACACAGTGCGAGGCTGTAACTATGGTTGCAGTTCAGGTTATGGGTAACGATGTTGCGGTTTCTATGGCGGCATCTCAGGGTAACTTCGAGCTTAACGTATTTATGCCGGTTTGCATTTACAACTTCTTACAGTCTGCAAGACTTTTAGCAGAGGCGATTGTTTCGTTTAACAAAAACTGCGCAGTAGGAATCACAGCCAATAAAGAAAAAATGTATCACAATCTGCATAACTCCTTAATGCTTGTTACAGCACTTAATCCGTATATCGGATACGAAAATGCTGCAAAAACAGCTAAAAAAGCATTTAAGGATAATATATCACTTAAAGAAGCTTGCGTTGAGCTTGGCTTCTTAACAGCTGAAAAATTTGATGAAGTGTTCCATCCGGAAGAAATGGTTTAATCGGGAGGTAGTAAAATGAAAGTAGCTTATTTCCCGGGGTGTACCTTAAAGAACAAGGCAAAAGAGCTTGATGACTATGCTAGAAAAGCTGCCGAGGCTTTAGGTGTTACTCTGGAAGAAATCGAAGAATGGCAATGCTGCGGCGGTGTGTTTACTACCGCTTGCGACGAGGTTGCTACAAAGCTGTCTTCGGTTCGTGCTCTTGTAGCGGCAAAGGACAAAGAACAACCGCTTGTTACGGTATGTTCTGCATGCCACAACGTTATAAAGCAGACCAATCATGCTATGCAGACAAATAAAGAGTTTGCAGATAAAGTAAACAGATATATGGGCGAAGAACCCTACAGCGGCGAAACTCAGGTTTATCACTATCTTGAGCTTTTGCGCGATGTAGTTGGGTTTGACGCAGTTAAAGAAAAGGTAGTAAACAAGCTTTCAGGTAAAAAAATAGCGGCATATTATGGTTGCCTTTTATTAAGACCTAACGGTGTTATGAAAATGGACGACCCTGAAAATCCAACCATTATGGAGGACTTTATCCGTGCAATCGGTGCTGACGCAGTAGTATATGCAAACCGTAACGAATGCTGTGGCGGATATGTTGCTATGGAAAGCCCTGATTTAGCTAAGAAAAAGAGTAATGCAGTTATAGAAAACGCAAAGGCGGCAGGGGCAGAAATGATTATTACCGCTTGTCCGCTTTGCAAATATAATCTTATTAAAAACGGTGCTGATATTCCGGTAGTATATTTTACCGAGCTTTTGGCAGAGGCACTTGGTGTAAAGGAGGATACAAATGAATAATAAGTATCTTCAGGAAGACCTTTTGCGTATGAGCGGAGTTAATCCTAAAAAATGTATGCGTTGCGGAAAGTGCTCAGCTACCTGCCCCGCATATGACGAGATGGAATATCATCCACATCAGTTTGTAAGTATGGTTGAAAACGGAGACATCGAGCCTTTAATTAATTCAGAGTCTTTATATAAATGTTTAACCTGCTTTGCTTGTGTTGACAGATGCCCAAGAGGTGTCGAGCCGGCAAAACTGGTCGAGGCAGTAAGACTTGCGGCAATCCGCAAGCAGGGTGCAAACCGCCTAAAGGCAGATTCAGTGCCCGATATGCTTGATGATGAAACTCCGCAGCAGTTAATCGTCAGTGCTTTTAGAAAATACAGTAAGTAAGGAGGAAAAGACTAATGCAAAGAATTGGTGTATTTGTATGTTGGTGCGGAAGTAATATCGCAGGTACTGTTGATGTACAGGCGGTTTCAGATGCTCTTAAAAACGAGCCTGGAGTAGTCTTTTCCACCAACTATCAATATATGTGTTCTCAGGCAGGTCAGGATATGATTATCCAGGCAGTTAAAGAGCACAATCTTACAGGAATTGTTGTCTGCTCATGTTCTCCGCGTATGCACGAGGCTACGTTCAGAAGAACAGCTCAGGCAGCAGGCTTAAACCCGTATATGGTAGAAATCGCAAACATCCGTGAGCAATGCTCGTGGGTTCATAAAGATATTCCTACCGGAACCGAAAAAGCAATTATCTTAGGTAAAGCGGCAGTTGCAAAGGTAAACCTTAACACACCGCTTACACCGGGAGAATCTCCGGTAACTAAACGAGCTTTAGTAATCGGTGGCGGTATCGCAGGAATTCAGACCGCTTTAGATATAGCAGATGCAGGTTTTCCGGTTGACATTGTAGAGAAAAAGCCTACAATCGGCGGAAAAATGGCTCAGCTTGATAAAACCTTCCCGACACTTGACTGTGCGGCTTGTATTTTAACACCTAAAATGGTTGACGTTGCTCAGAACGATAAAATACGCATTTTCTCGTACAGCGAGGTTACAGATGTTAAGGGCTTTGTTGGTAACTTTGATGTTACCATTAAAAAGAATGCCCGTTATGTAAAAGAAGATATTTGTACAGGCTGCGGTGCGTGTGTTGAAAAATGCCCGATGAAAAAAGTTCCTAATGAATTTAATCTGGGTATGGATAACCGCAGTGCAATCTATATTCCGTTTGCGCAGGCTGTTCCTAAGGTTGCAACCATCGACCCGAACGCTTGTAATATGCTTAAAAACGGAAAGTGTGGATTGTGTGCAAGAGTTTGTGCAGCAGGCGCAATTGACTACACTCAAAAGGATGAATATATCGAGGAAAAATATGGTGCAATCGTTGTTGCAACCGGATTTAATCCGATTAGTATGGATAAATTTGACGAGTTTGCCTATAACCAGTCTAAAGATGTTATCACATCATTAGAGTTTGAGCGCTTAACAAATGCGGCAGGACCTACTGCCGGCAAGTTGCTCCGTCCGTCTGACGGCAAGCATCCGCACACAATCGTATTTGTTCAGTGTGTGGGCTCTCGTTGTGATGCGTGTGCCGAAAAGGGCAAAGAATACTGCTCTAAGATTTGCTGTATGTATACTGCAAAGCACGCAATGCTTACAAGAGATAAATATCCTGATACCGATGTTTATGTATTCTATATTGACGTAAGAACTCCGGGTAAAAACTTTGATGAATTTTATCGCCGTGCAGTTGAAGAATACGGTGTTCATTATGTTAAGGGAATGGTCGGCAAGGTTGTTCCCGAGGGCGATAAGCTAAAGGTTCAGGCATCTGACCTTTTAGAAAACAAACAGCTGCATATTGATGCTGACTTGGTTGTTTTAGCAGCGGCTATCGAGCCTGACAAATCGGCAAGACCGCTTGCTACAATGCTCACAGCAAGTATGGATACAAACGACTTCTTTACCGAGGCACATCCAAAGCTTCGTCCGGTAGAAAGCCCGACAGCAGGTGTGTTCTTATCAGGTGCTTGTCAGGGACCTAAAGACATTCCTGAAACTGTTTCGCAGGCTGGTGCTGCGGCATCTAAGGTTATCGGTCTTTTGGCTAAAGATAAACTTACAGGTAACCCCTGTATTGCTCATTCAAACGAGCTTATGTGTAACGGTTGTTCGTCGTGTGAAAGAGTTTGTCCTTACGGTGCTATAACCTACGAGGCTAAAGAATTCCGTATGCCCGACAGAACAACTCAAGTAAGAAGAATTGCTGTTGTAAATCCGGCAGTATGTCAGGGTTGCGGTGCTTGTACCGTTGCCTGCCCATCAGGTGCTATGGACTTACACGGCTTTGCAAGTGGACAAATTATGGCGGAGGTGGATGCTATATGCAAATGAATGAATATAAACCGCTGATTGTGGCATTTTGCTGCAACTGGTGCTCATATGCAGGTGCAGACCTTGCAGGTAACAATCGTTTGAATTATCCTGCCGATGTAAAAATCATTCGTGTTCCGTGCTCCTGCCGTGTTAATCCTATGTTTGTGCTTCGTGCTTTTCAGCGCGGTGCAGACGGAGTTATAATCTGTGGATGTCACCCCGGTGACTGTCACTACACCTCGGGTAACTATTACACCCGTCGTCGTATGGCTATGCTGTTTTCAATGCTTGATTATTTAGGTATTGAAAAAGAGCGTACCCGTGTTGAATGGGTTTCGGCTGCCGAGGGTGCAAAATTTGCCGCTACTATGAACGATTTTGCTGAAAAAGTAGCCGCGTTAGGTGAAAATAAAAGATTGGAGGATCTGCGATGCAAAAGATAACACAAACACAATTGATTGACAAAGCAGCTTCTCTGCTTAAAGACGGAACAGTATCCTGCGTTTTGGGATGGAGCAAGGGTGAGTTTGACTATGATATAACTCCTGCTGTGTTCAAAACAGAGGAAGAGCTTAAAGAAGGCTTTGTGTGGAACGATTTTTGCGGTGCTAACTTCTCTAAGTATTTAATAGAAAAAACCCGCAAAACAGAAGGTAAAATTTTAGTTTTCTTAAAACCTTGCGACACATATAGCTTTAATCAGCTTTTAACCGAGCATCGCTTTGACCGTGAAAAGGTTTATGCCGTAGGTATCCCATGCGAAGGTATGGCAGATGTTGAAAAAGTAAAAGCGGCTTGCGGTGACGGTATAATTAAAATTGACTGCGGCGAAAAAATTGCCGTAACAACTCTTTATGCTGATAACGCAATTGAAATAGATGCTAAAGATGTGCTTTTAGAAAGATGCGTAAACTGCAAGAGCAAAAAGCACGTTGCATATGATGAGCTTTTAGGCGAAGAGGGAGAGGTTTTAGAGTCTGCCCGTTTTGACGAGGTTGAAAAGTTAGAGGCTATGACTCCTGATGAAAGATTTGCTTTCTGGCAGAACGAGCTTTCGCGTTGCATTCGTTGTAATGCGTGCCGTGATGTTTGCCCTGCCTGCACTTGTGAAAAGTGCGTGTTTAACAATCCCGAATCGGGTGTTGAAAACAAATCTCCTGCAAACAGCTTTGAAGAAAAGATGTTCCACATTATACGTGCATATCACGTAGCAGGCAGATGCACAGACTGTGGCGAATGCTCAAGAGTATGTCCGCAAAACATTCCGCTCCATCTTTTAAACCGTAAATTTATTAAAGATATGAATGAATTTTACGGCGAATATCAGGCTGGTAGCGAGGTTGGACAAAGAGCACCGCTTGTTAACTATACCACCGAGGATGTTGAACCAGGTGAGGTTTTTGACAGGGGGGATATTGATGCGTAAATGTTCGTTAGATAAGATGAGTGCAGTTTTTGCTGAGCTTAATAAAAATCTTTCGGTATATCTTCCTGTAGATGGAACAGACGGCAAAGCCGCTTATAAAAAGTGGGAAGAGGGCACTATTTGGTCTGGTGCGTTAAACACAGTAAGAAGTCCTAAAGATTTCTTCTTCCCTCAGACAGAAAACCTGATGGAATTTAAAACCGAGGGCAAAAATATCGAAATTATCGATACCCGAAGCGAAACAGAAGATTTTGTTATCTTCGGTGTACGTCCTTGTGATGTAAAGAGCTTTGAAATACTTGACAGAGTATTTTTAACAGACCCTGTTGACAGCTTTTATGCAGCAAGACGTGAGCGTGGCATTATCGTATCTTTAGCTTGTTCAAAACCGTCAGAAACCTGCTTTTGTCAGACCTTTGGTATAAATCCTGCAGAGGCTTGCGGAGATATTACCTTATGGAAAACCGAAACAGAGCTTTTCTGGCAGGCTAATACCGATAAGGGTGCCCAGTTATTAGAAAGGCTTGCGTCCCTTACCGAAGAATGCGGCGAGGAAGAGGTAGAAAAGCAGAAAGAAGCTACAGCTAAAATTTTAGCAAAGCTTCCGCTTAAAGATTTAAAAACAGATGCATTTGGCGGCGGCAAGACTCAGGAGTTTTTCAATGCTCCCGAGTGGGATGAGTTGTCTGCTACCTGCTTAGGTTGCGGAACTTGTACCTTTGTATGCCCGACCTGTCAGTGCTATGATATTAAAGATTTTAATACGGGTAACGGTGTTGTACGCTTCAGATGCTGGGATTCGTGTATGTATTCCGAGTTTACAAAAATGGCACACGGAAACAACAGATTAAGCCAGAAAGAACGTTTCCGTCAACGTTTTATGCACAAGCTGGTGTATTATCCTGAAAATAACGATGGTATATTCGGTTGTGTAGGTTGCGGACGTTGCTTATCTAAGTGCCCGATATCTATGAATATAGTTAAAGTTATGAAAAAGATCGGAGGGAAGGTAAATGAATAATCGTGAAGAAACATTGATTCCTAAAATCGGTGTTATCACAGACGTACGTATAGATACTCCCGACATCAAAACCTTCCGAGTTGTTACTCCTGACGGCAAAAAAGCCTTCGAGCACAGACCCGGACAATGTGCGATGCTTTCGGTTCCCGGTGTGGGCGAGGCAATGTTTTCAATAACCTCGTCACCGACAAATGAGGAATATATGGAGTTCTCAATTAAAAAATGCGGATGCGTTACAGAGTGGCTGCATCAGGCAGAGGTTGGTCAGCAGATTACAATAAGAGGACCTTACGGTAATCCGTTCCCGGTTGATGACGAATTTGCAGGCAAAAACCTGTTATTTATCGCCGGCGGTGTTGGTCTTGCTCCTCTTCGTTCGGTTATAAACTATTGCCGTCATTACCGCGACCGTTACGGAAAAATTGATATCGTTTACGGCTCAAGAAGTAAAGACGATTTGCTCGATTATAAAGAAATTATCGACGAATGGGCAAACGACAGCGGCGTAGATGTGCATTTAACAATCGATAATGCACAAGAAGGCTGGGACGGCCACGTTGGCTTTGTTCCTAACTATGTTAAGGAGCTTGGCTTTGATACCGACAAAACTGCGGTTTTGTGCGGACCTCCAATAATGATTAAATTCACATTAGATGGACTTTACTCTTTAGGATTTGAAAAAACTCAGATTTATACAACCTTAGAGCTTCGTATGAAATGCGGAGTTGGCAAATGCGGAAGATGTAATGTTGGTTCTAAATATGTTTGTAAAGACGGTCCGGTATTCCGTTTTGATGAGCTCGACGAGCTGCCGGATGAGTATTAAAGGAGTGATAGCATGAATAAGATGGTTAATATTTTCCTTTTCGGAAAGAAATATGAGGTTCCAGAAAATCTTACAATAATGAGCGCAATGGAATATGCCGGCTATCAGCTGGTGCGCGGTTGCGGCTGCCGTAACGGATTTTGCGGAGCTTGTGCAACAATCTATCGCATAAAGGGCGACCGTGAGCTTAAGGCTTGCCTGGCTTGCCAGACAAAGGTAGAGGATAATATGTATATTGCAACTCTGCCGTTCTTCCCGCTCGTTAAGCAGGTTTATGATATCGAAACAGTAAAAACAACCGAGGCTGTTATGATGCAGCTTTATCCCGAAATATATGCCTGCGTAGGCTGTAACGCCTGCACCAAGGCTTGTACTCAGGGACTTAATGTTATGCAGTACATTGCATATGCTCAGCGCGGCGATTTTGAAAAATGTGCTGAAGAATCATTTGACTGCGTAATGTGCGGTGTTTGTTCATCACGTTGCCCTGCAGGTATTTCGCATCCTCAGGTTGCAATGCTTGCAAGAAGAATTAACGGTAAATATTTAGCTCCCGGCTGCGGACATCTCGAAGACCGTGTTAAAGAGATTAAAGACGGTAGCTTTAACGATTTAATCGAAGCTCTTATGCAGAAACCGATTGAAGAAATGAAAGAGCTTTATAACACACGTGAAATCGAGAAGTAAGGAGGAAAAAGCAATGTATTCGGAAAATTTTCAGAAGTCTATTGCAGCTGTTGAGGCAGCAAGAGAAAAAAATATTGCATTAGAGCCCGAACGTATGACAGCTAAACAGAAGGAAGATTTGCTTGCGGCTTATCATCCTGACTATAAAACCGATGAGTTTGATGTTTTAAAGATTGGTCCGAACAAGGGCGACAAGGTGCCTGTTGAGCTGGCTCAGATGCTTCAGGCAAACAGCCGTATTACAGCTGACAGCGTTGACCTTTCAAACCCCGATTACGAAACTGATGTTTTAATTATCGGTGGCGGCGGTGCAGGCTCTTCTGCGGCTATCGAGGCTCACGAAGCAGGCGCAGATGTTATGATTGTTACCAAGCTTCGTATCGGTGATGCAAACACTATGATGGCAGAGGGTGGAATTCAGGCGGCAGACAAGCCGAACGATTCTCCTGCGATTCACTTTGTTGACGCATTCGGTGGCGGTCACTTTGCTGCTAAAAGAGATTTGCTCAAAAAGTTAGTATGCGATGCTCCTGAGGCTATCCAGTGGCTTTCAAACTTAGGTGTTGAGTTCGACAAGGACGAAGAGGGCACAATGGTTACCACTCACGGCGGCGGAACATCAAGAAAACGTATGCACGCGGCAAAAGACTATTCAGGTGCAGAAATAATGAGAACCCTTCGTGACGAGGTGTTAAACCGCGAAATTCCGGTTGTTGACTTTACTGCAGCAATTGAGTTAATCTTAGACGAAAACGGCAATGCAGCAGGTGCTGTATTAATGAATATGGAAACCAAAGAACTGCTCGTAGCTAAAGCAAAAACTGTGATTATTGCAACAGGTGGTGCAGGTCGTATGCACTATCAGGGATTCCCGACATCTAACCACTACGGTGCAACTGCCGACGGTCTGGTATTGGGATATCGTGTTGGTGCTAAGCTCTTGTATGCCGAGACTCTTCAGTACCATCCGACAGGTGCGGCATATCCTGAGCAGATTTTTGGTGCACTCGTAACCGAAAAAGTACGTTCACTCGGTGCTAAGCTTGTAAACGGTAACGGAGAAGTATTTATGCATCCCTTAGAGACTCGTGACGTTGCTGCTGCTTCAATTATCCGTGAGTGTAACGACAGAGGTAACGGTGTAGAAACCGGAAACGGCTTGGGTGTATGGCTCGATACTCCGATGATTGAAAAAATCGGCGGAGAGGGTACAATTGAAAAGAGAATACCTGCAATGATGCGTATGTTTGAAAAATACGGCATTGATATAAGAAAAGAGCCGATTTTGGTTTATCCTACACTCCATTATCAGAACGGTGGTTTAGATATCACTCCTGATGGTATGACAACAAACGTTGAAAACCTGTTTGTAGCAGGTGAGGCTGTTGGCGGAATCCACGGCAAAAATCGTCTTATGGGTAACTCTTTATTAGATATCATCGTATTTGGTCGCAGTGCAGGTAAAAGCGCAGCGGCTAAGAGCAAAAATGTTAAGGTTGGCAAGCTGACTTTAGACCACATTAATGCTTTTGCGGCTGAGCAGAAAAAAGCAGGTATAAAAACAGAAAAGGTTTCTCCGTGCTTGCTTCCTGATTATACAAGAAGAAAATAATTGTTGACGTAATAGAAAAGAGGTTATTAAAATGACTTTGTTTGGTGGAGTTATTCCCGTTACAGGTATAACATTTTTAATGTTTTGCGTATTTGCAATATTATTTGCAGGCTATGCATTTGGCCGTATAACGATTAAAGGTGTATCATTAGGCGATGCAGGTGTATTTGTTGTTGCTTTGGTATTTGGTGCTCTTTTTTACACACCGCTTTCAGAGCAGTTGGTTTTAAAGGGAGCAGTAGAGGCAGGCTTTGCTGATAAAGCACTCGAAATTATCGAAAGTCTGGGTCTTATACTGTTCGTTACATCTGTCGGATTCATTGCAGGACCTAACTTTTTCGGCAATATGAAGAAAAACTTTAAGTCCTATGTACTTTTAGGCTTGGTTGTTATTTTGATTGGCGGACTGTCGGCAATTGGATGTATTTATTTAGGCAAAGCGATCGGCTTTGGTGCATCTATTGAAACACAGGAAGGCTTTACTGCTATGATTGTTGGTCTGCTTTCGGGCTCGCTTACATCAACTCCGGCATTCTCAGCGGCAAAAGCAACAGTTGCTCCCGAATTTACAAGTCTCGTTTCGGTAGGACACGGTATAGCTTATATCTTTGGCGTTATCGGTGTTGTTCTTTTCGTTCAGCTCGTACCGAAAATGACCAAAGCAGATATGGCTCAAGAGAGAGCAAAAATTTCTTTGGTTGAAACAGGTGCTAAGAAAAAGGTATTTTCAGGCAAGCTGATAGAGCTTGACGGCCATGGCATGGCAGCATTTTCGCTTGCAGCAATACTTGGTGTTGTTATAGGTAAGATTATGATTCCTTTAAGCTCAAACGGTCTTAGCGGAACATGCTTTTCGCTTACAACAACAGGCGGATGCCTTTTGGCTGCACTTATATTCGGTCACTTTGGCAGAATCGGCAAGCTTAGCATTATGCCTGAACAGTCAACTCTTAAGCTGTTCCGTGAGCTTGGCTTAGTGCTGTTCCTTTTAGGTGCAGGTATCCCCGGCGGTGCAGAGTTTGTTGCAAACTTTGACCCAATGTACTTTGTATACGGAATTATAATGACAATTATCCCAATGATTGTTGGATTCTTGTTTGCTAAATATGTTCTTAAATTAAGCCTTTTAAACAACTTAGGCTCAATCACAGGCGGAATGACAAGTACTCCGGCACTCGGAACTTTAATCCGTACAGCAGGAACCGAGGATGTTGCAGCAGCATATGCGGCAACTTATCCGATAGCATTAATTGCTGTTGTTTTGGTTTCACAGTTCTTGATAATATTGTTCTAATAACATAAAAAACGGCTGTTGCTTGGGCAACAGCCATTTTTTGTAAATAGGAAGAGCAAATAAAAAAGTTCACCCCTTGTCATCAGCAGCTATGTGGCAAGAGGTGAATGAGAGAGAATATTGAAATGAGGAAAACCTCTATTTCAAGCATATTAAGTTTGTTCACGTGTACATAAGCCATTATAACACAAATAAAATTAAAATGCAAGAGGAAATTGTTAAATTTTTGACTTTTAATAATTAAATTTTAATTATCGTAAGATTTTGCTCTTTTGCATATAAAACAGTATATGCACTACCACCAACAGGCTTTGTCTGATAAGCAATTAAATAAGCAGAACGGTCTACCATATATCGGTTTCGGTACTGCATACAGCCGTTATAATAATACTGAGAAAGCTCGTTTATCTCGTCTGCTACCGACAAAATATAATCCATAGCCGCGCGTTCTTCTTTGTTCCAACACAGATGCTGATTGCGGCACGGAACATCTACAATCAAAAAAATTTCCGGATTTAGTTTTTTAATATCAAGTACAGTAAGTGCCGCCATGGTGTCAAATCCGCGTGCACCGCCACACCTAAACCTTGTAATGCCTTTTTTTATAAGTGCAGAAATTTCGGCATTAAGGTCACGATAAATGCGTTCTTTTTCATATGCAGGAACATCTCTATGACCTGTAAAACAGCACGTTATGTTTTTCATATATTCTCCTCAACTAGTTAAAAGAGCCGTTTCTATATAAAGAAACGGCTCAAATAGTTAAATATTTTTATTAGTCTTCGCAGTCGCAACAATCGCAACCGTCACCGCAAATTTCGATTTCGATTT
This sequence comes from Clostridia bacterium, assembly GCA_045595745.1. Taxonomy (GTDB): domain Bacteria; phylum Bacillota; class Clostridia; order UBA1381; family UBA9506; genus RGIG1666. Next base: position 20,595 of record JAZOBB010000074.1, read on the forward strand.
CTTCTTTACAGTTAGGGCAAATTAAAGCCTCTGTATCAATCATATCTTCATCGAAATAAACTTTTTCCTGGCAATGCGGGCAAAGAATTTCATAAAAATCCAAATCCTCTAAATCCTCGTCATCAAGCTCATCAAAAAAGTCGTCATCATCGTCATCGCAGTCGCAACAATCGCAGTCTTCCAACTCTTCGCAAAGCTCATCAAAGCACTCTTCAAGCTCGTCAAGACGTGCTTCGCTTTCTAAAACATCATCGCTTAAATCTTCGAAGTTAGCAGAAATATCTTCTAAAACATCGAGAATTTTTGCAATCATTTTACCCTCGTTAGTTTTTTCATCTAACTGCATACCCTCTGCCAAACCGCGAAGATATGCCACCTGTTCAACTAAATATCCCATAGTAGTTATCGGGCAGATGCCCTCTCCTTTCAGGTAATTTGTAATTATACACGCTCCATATATTCGCCTGTTCTTGTGTCAACGCGAATCATATCGCCCTGATTAACGAACAACGGAACATTAATAACTGCACCGGTTTCAAGTGTAGCGGGTTTGGTTGCGCCTGTTGTGGTATCGCCTTTAAAGCCGGGTTCGGTATCGGCAATAGAAAGCTCTACAAATGTAGGGGGCTCAACTCCGAAAACGCTACCTTTATAAGAAAGAATGGTTACGTTCATATTTTCTGTAACAAACTTGAGTGCATCGCCTAACTGGTCTGCAGAAAGCGGAAGCATATCAAAGGTTTCGTTGTCCATAAAGTAATACAAATCACCGTCGTTATAAGAGTAAGACATACTCTTACGTTCGATGTGTGCCTTAGCACATTTTTCTGTAGGACGGAAGGTTTTTTCAACAACACCGCCGGTAATAACGTTTTTAAGCTTTGTACGAACAAAAGCTGCGCCCTTACCCGGTTTTACGTGCTGAAATTCAACTACCTGATAAACGTTTCCTTCAAATTCAAATGTTATGCCGTTTCTAAATTCACCTGCTGAAATCATATATAACCTCCAAAAAATGTTATTCTCTTGTATAATATATAGTTTATATGATTATGCCAAAAAAAGCAAGTCTTATTTTAATTTTTTTCAAATTTTTGTTATTATATAACACTTTTAAATAATTTTTTTTGTGTTTTATGCTTTTTATTTACCTGTTACCACTATTTTTGCAGCAGATGCAGATGAGTTTATATCATTTTGGGTTTTTTTGGTGTTCTTCATTACGATTTCGTCAATGTCATTCTCATTTTCGGCTATAGGCGCCTCTTGGTTTGTTTTAGGTTTTAAAATGGAGCAAATAGCATCATCGTGCTTTGCCAGAGTTTCGCGAATCGCGGCAATCTCGCGGTAAAGCTCTTCTTTTAATACATATTCAGGCTCGGGCATCGGCTCTTTTGCTCTGCGATAACCGAATTTGCGTGCGAAATCCGCCGCCTCGAAGCCTTGTGGTTTAAAATCACTTTTTAAGGGCTTGTTGGGAGCGGAAATAAGCGGATTATCATTACAGTAAAGATGAATCGTTCCGTTGTCAGAAAAACCGCAGCAGCAAAAATGCTTGCCTGCGTTATAAATATCATAAACCTTAACAGATACAGAACTGCCGCGCATATATTTTGTGGGTTTTTTCCATTTCTGTCCGTCATCATCGGAATATGACATCATTACATTTCCGTTTTCAATCCATTGCAAAATCAAACGGCTACCCTCGTAAAAAAGTATAGGGCAGATATCTTTGCCGCAGTCAAGATAAACAGTAGACATATTTTTAAATGTTCCGTCAGGCTCGCGGCATATAAAAATCAGATTATAAAATGAATCAAGCTTGCTGATGGCGGCAAAAAATGCGGTGTCATCGTCTTTTATTTTTACAAAGGGCGACAATAAAGGTGCATCACCGGGCAGTCGCACGAAGGGAGAATAGTTTTTTTGCGACCAGCGAAAAGTACGTACTCCGCATATGCCCTGACTGTTTGCGTAGCAAATGCTTAAATCCGTTGAACTGTGAGAGCTTACCGAAAACGGTCTTGAGCTTATGCTTATATAATCAACCACCGTCGGTTCAGGAGAGGCACCGTTTAAAATTTGGTGAATGAGCATATATTTTTCTTTGTGATTTATTACGTAATAAAGATTAATAAAGCTGCCAACCGATACAAGACGGAAGTATTTAGGATAAGCAACCCCTGTTTTAGATGCAAGCAAGGTAATTTTTTCCCACTTTTTGTCGGTGTATTTAAGATACAGTACAGAGCCGCTGTTATCCTGACATACTGCGTGAATGCTGTTGCCTAAAGAAATTACGCAAAAGTCGTCCTGTACATCTTTTAAAAGAATTTCAAAATCGTTAAAATGTGCTCCTGCCTTCGTCTTAAAACAAAGACCGTATTCAGATTTGTAAAAAAAGTGCCACCACATTTCTTCACAGCTCACAATATATTCTTGCATAAAATTCGTCCTTTCAAAAAAATATCGTTAATAATATATGAAGAAAAATGTGAAAAAATAACCTGATTAAAGCCGTATTAAATTGGGTATTAATTATTTGGAACTATTTTATTTAAAATACGTCAAATTATGTATAGACAGAAAATATATGTAAAAAGAGGAGGAATTTTAATGAAAAAATTATTAAGTGTTATGCTTGTGGTGCTTTTGTGTATAGGCATAAGTATACCCGCTTTTGCTGATGAGGTAAAAAGCGAAATTGTTTCTGAACTGATTTTAACGGTAAAAGAAAAACTGAAAATAAACGATGATGAATTTGTTTTTTCGGAATATTATCAGAATGAGGCAGAATCAGGAAATCGCTATAATCTAAGTTGGGAAAGCAAGGATGAAACGAAGTCCTCTATGATAAATGTTGAAATAGGCGAAAACAAGACAATTTACAGATATAATTTTTATGACAGCGCAAAGGAGTATGGAAAAATTAAATATCCGGCGCACACCGACAGCGAGGCAATGGCGGCGGCAAAAGATTTTTTTAAGGCAATTGACACAGAAAAGCATACTCAGGTAATAGACGAAAAAATTACATACGAGTCTTACGAAAATATTTATGTTTATACAGCTCAAAGAGCACACGGCTTGATACCCGTATTTGGCAACCGTGTTTCTGTTCAAATTGATGCAGACAGCCTAAAGCCCACATATTACTATGCAAACTGGGACGAGAATTTAACATTTTCAGAAGGCGAAACAATAAGCCGCGAGCAGGCGATTGATGCTTATAAAGAAAAAATCGGATACGAGCTTTTTTATCAGGTTGCGTCAGAAGATTATAAAGACACAGTAAAACTTGTTTATCGCCCGAAATACGACGAAACACTTTATATCGATGCATTAAGCGGCGAGGCATTGGATTTTGAAAAACTTTACGGAGAAGAAAGCGTAGGCGGCGGTAATTCGGCTCTTAAAGCAGAGGCTGCGGCAGATACTACGGCAGTACGTTTGTCAGACGAAGAAAAGGCAATGCTTGATGAAATAAGCAAAATGCTTTCTAAAGAAAAGGCAGAAAGCATAGCAAGGGGAATTTCGGAATTTGATATTACGAATGAATATACCGTTTCGGGATATAACATACACAAGGATTCACATGGTAAATATACAGGCAGAATCAGCTTTGATTTAAAAAGTGACAAAAATGATAAATACGGCTACAGAAATGTTTTAATTGATGCTAAAACAGGTGAAATTATTTCGTTTAATGGATACGAAAACTCAGAAAAGAACGATTCTGATTCGGAGATATCTGATGAGCGGGTAAAGACAATAGCTGAAAAATTTTTGAAAAAATATTATGCTGATAAGTTTAACAAAATGCAGAAAAAGAACGTATTTAAATCTCAGGGTACGGGCGTAGATTATCAGCGAATTGAAAACGGAATAAGAGTATATAACAACGGCGCGAGCATTTATGTAGATAATAATACTGAAAAAATAAGCTCATTTAGTTTAAACTGGACAGATGCACAATTTCCAAATGCCAACGATGTTTCTGACAGCGAAAAAATGTATGAAAAGCTACTTGGTAGTGACAATTTCCGTTGCGGATACTTAATAGCTTATGACGATAACGGAAAAACAAAAAAGGCTAAGCTTGTTTATGCATTAGAAGAATCACCTGTTTTTGATGCTGAGACATTACAAAAATTAAATTACAGACTAAAACCTGCTGAGGAAGAGAAAAAACCAAGTTATACTGACATAAGCGGTCATTATGCAGAGGATGCGGCTAAAAAGCTTCTGGCAATGGATATTTATTATCCCGAAAACGAGTTAAGACCAAATGATGCAGTCTTACAAAAGGATTATCTGAGCCTTGTTGCAAAGGTAGTATTCAGATACGAGCTAAATGATGAGGATGTATTTTATAACTATCTTATGAATAGAGGAGTTCTTACGAAAGAAGAAGTAAATCCTGAGGGCAGAGTAACAAGAATAGATGCTGTTCGTTATCTTTTAAATGCTTTGGGGTATGGTGAATTTGCAAAAATCCCCGGAATTTTTAATTGCCCGTTTAATGATGTGTCAGAAGAAAATAAGGGCTACGGAGCAATTGCAGCAGGTCTTAAGCTGGTTAATTCCGAAACCGATACATTTTACGGTGCAAGCAATTTAAAACGTGGCGATTCGCTTATAATTATTTATAACTATTTAACAAGATAAAAAACCCGAGTTGACACTTTCAAAAAAGAGTGATAGAATAATTTTACAGGGCAGAGCGATATGATTTTAAATCATATCGCTTTGTTATAAAAAGTAATCAGAGAAGAGGATTTTTATGAAAAAACGAATTTTAAAACTGTTTTTTGCCTTGTGCATAGTATCAACAGTTTTATTTGCTGCAGCCTGCGTTACTGCCTCGGCAGCATCAAGCGGCACCTGCGGTGAAAATCTTACCTGGGTTTTAGACGACAGCGGAACACTTACCATAAGCGGAACAGGACCGATGCGGGATTATGAGAAGTATGATGGGGGAATAACTGCGCCCTGGAAAGGTAAAACTATTAATAATGTTAAAATTGAAGAAGGAGTAACAAGCATTGGCGACGCTGCGTTTTACTGGAACAGAAGCCTTAAAAGCATTTCTATTCCAAGCAGCATAACGAAAATAGGATATAATATGTTTTACACAAACAGTTCTCCTGAAAGCATATATATTTACGATATAGCGGCATGGTGCAATATAAACTTTACCGACGACTTCTTATACGGTGTAGACAACCTTTATTTAAACAACAAGAAAGTTACCGATTTAGTGATACCTGATGGTATAAAAGAAATTAAAAAAGATGCTTTTAGTTATTGTAGTAGTCTGACAAGCATAACTATTCCCCACAGCGTAATAAGCATTGGAGAAAGTGCTTTTAGCTACTGCAAAAATCTGACAAATATAACTATTTCTGACGGTGTAACAACTATAGGGGGTAGTGCGTTTAGCGGATGCAGCAAATTGTCAAGTGTGACAATTCCTGACAGTGTATTAAGTATCGGCGAAGGTATTTTTTATGGTTGTACTTCTTTAAAAGAAGTAACTCTGCCTTTTATCGGCTCATCACGCGATGCAAACGGAACAAGCGATGCTTTGTTTGGTTATGTTTTCGGTTATGGTTTCTACGAAGGACAATCGACAATACAGTACTATTCCCCTACGGCCAGCAAACAATATACTATGCCCAGCAATTTAAGAAGTGTAACCATAACCGACGCAAGTATTATTCCGTACGGCGCATTTTATAATTGCAGCACGTTAGACAACATTACGTTAAACAGCGGAGTAAAAACAATATATGCAGATGCATTTTATAATTGCAGTAATCTTGTTGATTTAACAATTCCCGGCAAAAAGGTTAAATTTGCAAACAGTAAT
>JAZOBB010000075.1:0-6534 GCA_045595745.1 Clostridia bacterium
CCGCGACCATAATAAAACTTAACGAGTGACGATGCCTTAGATGCGGTATGAAGCTCAACATACTTAATTCCCATAGCCATCATATCGGCACTTGCGGCATTCATAATTGCCTTTCCTATGCCGTGATTCTGATGCTTGTCACTAACGCCGAATCTTGAAAGATATGCGGTGTTATCGGGTCTTACCTCGATTCTTACACTGCCCACAACCACACCGTTCATATAGGCAACATAAACCATTTTATTTTCGATATCCTTTAAAATATCTTCTTTTGATTCGTGCAGAGCCGCAGTATCGGCAATTCCTGCCAGCTCAATATATTTTGCAAATGCCTGCTTTGTAATTTCTAAGATGCTGTCAGCATCAACAGCAGACGCTCTTTTGACCTCGAACATTTTTAAAAAACCCCTTATTTCATTAGTTTAACCATAACAGCTTTTTGTGCGTGCAGACGATTTTCTGCCTCGTCAAATATAACGGAATTAGGACCGTCAATAACATCTTCTGTAACCTCATAACCTCTGTATGCAGGCAGGCAGTGCAAGAAAATTGCATCCGGCTTAGCAAGCGAAAACAGCTCTTTGTTAATCTGATAAGGCATAAATATTTTAACCTTTTCTTCTTTGTCACTTTCCTGACCCATGCTTACCCATGTATCTGCATAAACCGCATCGGCATCTTTAATTGCCTCCTCAGGTGAGTTGGTGAGGGTTATTTTTGCACCTGTTGCTTTTGCATCCTCGATTGCATTTTTAACAACCTCTGCATCACATTCATAACCCTTGGGCGATGCAACTGCTATATCCATTCCAACCTTGGCGCAGCCGTATAAAAGCGAATGTGCAACGTTGTTTCCGTCACCGATAAATGCCATTTTAAGACCTTTTAGCTTGCCTTTTTTCTCGATAACAGTCTGAAAATCTGCTAAAATCTGACACGGATGAACAAGGTCTGTAAGGCCGTTTATAATCGGAATAGAGCCGTATTTTGCCAAATCCTCAACGTCTGACTGTTTAAATGTTCTTATCATAATTCCGTCAACAAAACGGGACAGAACATTTGCTGTGTCATAAATTGATTCGCCTCTGCCAAGCTGAATATCGTTAGCGCTCAAAAACAGAGCCGAGCCGCCTAACTGATACATTCCAACCTCAAACGAAACACGGGTTCTTGTAGATGATTTTGAAAAAATCATACCTAAGGTTTTGCCCTTTAAGTGATGATGTACAATGCCTGCTTTCTGCTCTTCTTTAAGCTGTTTTGCAAGCTCTAAGGTATCTAAAATTTCTTCGCTGCTCCAATCGTGCAGAGTTAATAAATGCTTATTCATCGATTAAACACTCCTTTAAAACGTTAATAAATTCGTCAATATCCTTTTCGGTTATAACAAGCGGCGGCAATAATCTTAAAACAGTTGTGCCGACTGCCCCCGTTAAATATTTGCGCTCAAAAAGCTTTGCCTGAATATCCTTTGCAATCGGCTCAGAAAGCTCTGCTCCGAGCATAAGACCCATTCCGCGAACTTCTTTTATTTTGCCTGTTTCGCTTCTTAATTCTTCTAATTTTTTCTTAAAATATTTGCCCATATTTTCGGCATTTTTGACCAGATTTTCTTGCTCTAATATGTCAAAAACAGCATTGCCGGCGCAGGTTGCCAGCGGATTTCCGCCAAAGGTTGTTCCGTGGTCGCCCGGCTCGAAGCCATCGGCTGCAAATTGTTTAGCACATAAGGCACCAATCGGAACACCGTTACCTAATGCCTTTGCCAAGGTAAATATATCCGGCTCAATGCCGTAATGCTCGTATGCAAACAATTTACCCGTTCTGCCCATTCCCGTCTGAACCTCGTCAACGATAAGCAAAATATCTTTTTCGTCACACAGTTTGCGAAGTGCTTTTACATATTCGGGAGTTGTCGGATGCACACCGCTTTCGCCCTGAACAAGCTCGAGCATAATTGCAGCAGTATTTTCATTTACAGCATTATAAAGTGCATCTAAGTCGTTAATCTCGACGTGAGAAAATCCAGGAGTAAGCGGCTTGTACGGTTTTTGATACTTTTCCTGACCGGTTGCCGCAACTGTTGTCAGAGTTCTTCCGTGAAAGGAATTTACCAAAGTAATAATTTCGTTTTTATTTACATTACCCTTTTTATAATGATAAATTTTTGCAAGCTTTATTGCTCCCTCGTTTGCCTCAGCTCCCGAGTTTGCAAAAAATACGCGGTCTGCACACGAATTTTTAACTATCTTTTCAGCAAGCTTTGCCTGATTTTCGATGTAATAAAGGCTTGAGGTGTGCAAAAGCTCGCCAACCTGCTCACTAAGCCTTTTTACAAAAACCGGATGGCTGTGCCCCAAAGCAGTTACCGCTATGCCCGCCATAAAATCGGTATATTTTTCGCCCTCGGTTGTATAAAGATGAATACCCTCGCCCTTTTTAAATGCTACGGGTGTGCGTTTGCCAAAGGTATTCATATAATATGCGTCATCTAATGCAATAATTTCGTTTAATTTCATTTTTATTTTCCTTTCGTTTAGTGACTTATTTATAATTATACATCTTTTTGTATAATTATGCAATAGTAAAAATATATTAAAATACACAAATTTATATAAAATATTTAAAAAACTTTGTTACAATTTGGTGAAAATTTTAAAATCGGCTTGCAAAATGTCGCAAAAAAGTATATTATATATGATAGAATTTTTATGTTTTTAAGCGGAATGGAGGATTTTTATGTTAGGTCAAATTTTTCAACCGGTTTTAGAGCAAATGAAAAGTGTAATTCAACGCGAAATGGGTGTTTTAAATAATTCGGGCACAGTTATTGCCAATATTGATGAGCCAATCAGTGAAGAGCTTGCCTTTGATGCGCTCACCAATGCGGCAAATAACGGAAAGGCATACACCTTAGACGGTTATACCTTTATTGCAATTGGTGCACGCAATATGCTTGAATACGTAATTTATATTCGCGGCACAGGTGTTGAAGAGCAAAAATATATTGTTTTGCTTTCGGTCAGCCTGTCGAATCTGCAGCTGCATTGTGCAGATAAATACGACAAAAGCAGCTATCTTAAAAATGTGCTTTTAGGTAACATTTTACCTGGCGATGTTTTTTTGCGTTCGGGTGAATTGCAAATTGATACCGAGGTTCCTCGTTTAGTTTACATAATTCAGACGGCAAAAGAGCACGAAATGAATGTGCAGCACGTTTTGCAGAATATGTTTCCTGAGCAGGATTTTATTATTAATGTAGACAATCAGAATATCGTGCTTATTAAGGCAGTACAGCAGCCCTTTAACCGCGAGGCTGCACGAAAAATCGCACACAGTATTGTCGAAACGATAAGCTCTGAGCTTATGCTTCAGGTTTATGTGGGAATAGGTACCCCGACCGACTCGTTAAACGATATTGCACGTTCGTTCTCAGAGGCTCAGCTCGCGCTCGAAATTGGTCGTGTGTTTGACGATAATCACTATATTTTAAGCTATGACACAATGGGAATAGGCCGTCTTATTTATCAGCTTCCGAGTAAGCTGTGCGAGCTTTTCTTAGACGAAATATTCAAAAAAGAAAGCATAGATGTTTTAGACGAAGAGACACTTCAGACAATTTATAAATTCTTCGAAAACAACTTAAACGTCAGCGAAACCTCACGTCAGCTGTTTGTACACAGAAACACCTTAGTTTACCGTCTTGATAAAATTGAGAGATTAACAGGTCTTGACCTGCGCAAATTTGACGATGCGGTTGTGTTTAAGGTTGCAATTTTGGTTAACAAATATTTGAATGCAAATCCGTCAAAGTTCTAATCGGTAAGGAGTGTAAATTTTGATACTTTTCAGTAATGTATCTAAGGTATACGATAACGGAAGTACTGCCTTAAATAATATCAGCTTTTTTGTTGAACGGGGCGAATTTGTTTTTATTGTTGGCCCCAGCGGAGCAGGAAAATCGACTTTAATTAAGCTTTTAATGCACGAAGAGACCGCAACGTCGGGCGATGTTATTATAAATAATGTAAATGTAGGTGCATTAGAGAGAAAGCAAATTCCTTATCTGCGTCGGAATATGGGTGTAGTTTTCCAGGACTTCAGGCTTTTGCCGAAAAAAACCGTTTACGAAAATGTTGCCTTTGCTATGGAGGTTGTGGGTGCATCAAAGCGGGCAATCCGAAGGCAGGTGCCGAACATTTTAAGTATGGTCGGCCTTTCGTCAAAGATGAAAATGCTGCCCGGTCAGCTCTCTGGCGGAGAGCAGCAACGTGTGGCTTTAGCTCGTGCGTTGGTTAATAATCCTGCATTTTTGATTGCCGATGAGCCTACCGGAAACTTAAACCCCAAAACCGCGATGGAAATTATGGAGCTTTTAGATGATATTAATAAGCGCGGCACAACGGTTATAATGGCTACTCACGCTAAAGATATTGTTGACACTATGAAAAAACGTGTTATAGCAATTGAAGACGGCGTAATTGTAAGAGATGAAGTCAGAGGAGTTTACGGATATGAAAATTAGAGGATTTCGGTATTTTATGAGCGAGGCATCTAAAAACGTTTTTTCAAACGGATGGATGAGCCTTGCATCTATCTTTACCGTGCTGGCAAGCCTTTTGGTTTTTGGCTTTTTTCTGGTTTTAACGGTTAATTTAAACTACATAGCATCTCAGCTTGAGGGCGACTACGAAATAATTTTAATAGTTGACGAAACATATAACAAAGAGCAGGTGAAATCGCTTGGCGAAAAAATTAAAGCGATCGAAAACGTTAAGGATTTAACCTTAGACACCAAAGAATCGCGCTTAGCAGAATGGAAAGAAGAGCTTGGCGCAGAGCTTTTAGAAGGCTATGAAGAGGATAATCCCCTGCGTGACTGGTATATGCTTACCTTAGAGGATTTGTCGCAGGCTGATGCAACTATCGAAAGCATAGAGGGTCTTGACGGAATAGCAAAAATTGTTCGAAATCAGGATACCATTGATAAGCTGGTAACAATGACAAACTATTTAGGTCACGTAAGTGTGTGGGTTATGATTGCTCTGGCTTTGGTTTCGGTATTTATTATTTCGAATACTATAAAGCTTACTGTGTTTACACGCAGCAAAGAGATAAATATTATGAAATTTGTCGGCGCAACCGACTGGTTTATCCGTTGGCCGTTTATAATCGAAGGTATTATTATCGGCTTAATAGGCGCAATAATTTCGTTTATTGTTGTGGCTTACGGATATCAGGGAATTTTGGGACTTATCGGTGCGCTTGATATATCGTTTGTTAAATTTAAACCGTTTTCAAGTGTAGTTCTGCCGCTTATCGGTGCGTTTATCGGACTGGGAGTAATCTTGGGCGGACTTGGAAGCTTGATATCGGTAAGAAAGCATTTAAAGGTATAAAATATAAAATAAAAGTTCGCATTTTTGCGAACTTTTATTTTTTTGTTTTGCAAATGAAATAAAATGTAGGGGAGGGTCTCTGCGCCCTCCCGAATAAGCGGGCGGGGATTAAGCCCCGCCCCTACGCCTCGCTATCCTGACTAATATACATTTCCTCAAGTTCAATTTGTTTTTCTGTCAGCTTTTCAATTGTGTCTGCAACTGCCGCCGATAATGAATAGTAAAGCTCTTTGTAATTTGTTTCTTCCATAATTTTTTCCTCCTTAAATTAAAAAATGCGTGACTTCGACGAAGCCACGCATAAAAACGTAGCTTCGATTGTTGTTGCGACACAACTTACTCCAGCAGAAGTATAAGAAATCAAAGCTTACGTTTTTTACAAACGTAAACTTCTACTGGGTCATATTAAGTTGTGTCGCAATTGTAGTATAACACAAATAAAACTATTTGTCCAGTGTTTTTTCCAAATTATTCCAATTTATTTTTGTGCTATATTGCTACAAAAAGTTTTTTTGCAAATTTTTCTTCTAGAATTAAAAAATGAGTGACTTCGACGAAGTCACGCACGAAAAATACATGACTCCGACTGCGAAGTAAATTTCGTTCTTGTATTACAGCAAGTATGCGAAACAGAGCATGTATTTTTGCACATAGCAAAATACATACCTACTGTAATAGAACAAATATTAAATTTACTTCGCAAATATAATATACCACATTTTTTTACATTTGTCCAGTACTTTTTTCCATATTATTCCATTTTTATTTTTGTGGGTATGATACTTGCGACAAAAGAGATAAAATAAATTTTGGGTTAGTGCATTATGTTAGCACGAACAACATGCCTTCCCCTTGAGGGGAAGGTGGCAAAACCGAAGGTTTTGGCGGATGAGGTGTAGGATTTCGAAAAAATCCGTTAAATAAACAAGCACGCCGCTACGCGGCTACACCTCATCAGTCTCACTACGTTCGACAGCTTCCCCTCAAGGGGAAGCCTCAGTGTGTCGATAAACTATCGACACACTGGCAGGCTTCGAAAAAGGAAGTTAGATTTTACGAATTTGAATTCGTCGGCGTACGTTGGTACGGTAGAGTTCAAATTCGTAAAAAGCAAGCAACCACGCGCTTTTTCAAT
>JAZOBB010000076.1:0-15052 GCA_045595745.1 Clostridia bacterium
AAATCTTCGCATCTCGTTTGGCAAATCGCAAACAGAAATCGCGCGTGACCTTTATATATCAAGGGCTTGTTTGTCAAACTACGAGCAGGGGAAACGATTTCCGGCAACCGAGGTGCTGTGCGAACTTGCAAAATATTTTAAAGTTAATGTCAGTTACCTTAAGTTCAAATCTGTCATAGAGAGGTTTTAAAATTGCCTGCGCCGAATCTTTAAAATCAGGTATTTCATTTGATGCCGAAAAAAATGATATAACGGGAATTTTTACAGTTTGCCCCTCATTGGTATATACCTTTTCATTAAGAGCCGTAAGAAGAGAGTTTAATATTCCGTCATTTGCCTTAAACACCTCATCTAAAAAGACGATGTGACTGTCGGGAATTTTCCCCTCGGTTATTATTTTCGGACTGTTACTTTTAATCGCACATAAAATATGCTTAATGCACGAAAGCTCTTTTGCTGTTTCTGCCGCTTCTTTAAGCGTACTGTTCTGACTGTCCGATTTAAACCTTTCGTAAAATTCTGTCAGTTTATTATGACATTTGCTATACGCATCGTCTTCTAAAAGCTCATCTTCGGGCATATTCCCCGGGATTAAGCTTGATAAATTTAGTCTGCCGAAAAGCTGCTCTTCGTCTGTCTGTTTTGACATTAAACGCTCAAACTGTTTTGCTCCCGTAATACGCTTTCTGAATTTGTTTATAGCATCACTTTTTGCCTGACCGGTATCGCCTAAGATAAACAAATTTTTCTTTGCCAAAAAAGAAATTGCTATGCACTCTATAAGCTCTTCCCTTTCAGCAAGTTCTTCATTAATCTCATCTATAATTTCGTTCATTTTTGTAAATAACATCATTTTCCTCCTTTACGCTGCCAGCTTTTCAGAAGTCTTTTTGCCTTTTGCTGTTTTTGCAGGCTTATTCTTAATTTCAATAAACTTATTAAACTGTTTTTCAACCGCATCTTTTCTTACAGGAGTAAGCATAAACTTATTGCATCTGTCAAAAACAAGCATATATCCCCGTTTATCAAGGCTTATAGCAAGAGTTCCCTCAACGGTTTTAAAGATTTCCTTAAGTTGATTTGCCGGGTAATAAAATTCGTGACCGACACTTCCCTTTATCATAACAACATTTGCAAAGTTTGTGCCCTTACCCACATCATTTTGAGTTGTGAGCATTATTTTATCTTCTGAAAACTTAAGTCCTACATAAGATGTTTCTGTGCCCATAGCCGCAATATCACAAGCATTTACCACCTGTGTTTTTAAGTCTTCATACTCTGCCTTTGCAAGATAAATCTGCTCAAAGTTGTTAAAAAGGTCATCCACCTTTACATACTCGGTATCAATTACCCTTGCAGAAAACAAAAGACCTTCTTTTAAAAAAACAACATTATTACCGCAAAAACCTACCTCAAGCTCATCATTTCCCGCAGCAGATGCCAGACACGAAAAGCTTTCTTTTGGTATGGTAAATGACATTTCCCCGTTGCTCGGCACATCTTTTGTAGTCATTGCGATATTTTGTTTATTGCAGCATATAGCCCTCATCAAATGAGGCTTAACTTCAATTCTTATACCTTTTAAGCTCTCTGACACTCCATCTTTTGCACATACAAATGACGTTTTATCATAAGCGGTTTTTACTCCGCTTATAAAAAGCGTTGTATCAGGAAACGGTATATCAGGCTTTAAATATTTTTCACCATCTAACACCTGCATTGTATATGTGCAGTTATCTGATTTTATTTTTATCGTACCTGCTTTTTCCATTTCCATCGTCACATTTATTCCGCCAAGCCTTGATAAAATATCAATAATGAGACGTGCGTCCATCACAAATCGTCCGCCTGACTCTACAATCGGTTTAAACTTTCTTTGCACCGCAACCTCAAGGTTATTTGCCGTAAGATAAAGGTATCCATCATCCTCGCATGCCTCAACTAAAAAACCTTTTAGAGCATCGTTAATACTCGTTTTAGGCACAGCCTTTTGCATTGACTTTAAATACTCAAGCAGCACTTTTCTGTTTGCCGTAAACTTCATTTTTACCCTTCCTTTCGTATCAGGCAACCTCAAAGAGCGAAATCTGCTCTCCTAAGCCATCATAATTATTTTGTTCCCTTACACTTGTTTTTTCATAATTTCCCTTAGCTTGTTTAGCAAGAAGCATAGCCATTTTAAGCTTTTCGGATATTGAGAGTTCGCTTTTTCCACTGACCTCTTTTATCTTCGTTTCCTTTGTTATCGCCATTTTTTTAAACATTGATTTCACATCTTCCACTTCACCTGCAAGACCTTTGGTAAGCTCCATTGCCAGCCGAGATGTTAAGTCCTGACAATCACTCATTGCAGCTAAACCTTCTTCCGAAAAATTACCCTCAACCAAAGTTGCCGCTGCAAGTTTAGATGCCATCAGTCTTATCGCTCTTGCTTGCAGGGTATCAGCATAATAGAGGATATATACCTCTATTTTATCTGCGGTCTGGTTTATTCTCCACGAACGGCGTGAAGACTGACGGAAAGTAAAGAGGTTATATCCAATGTTATAATAGATTAAAGTCGTAAAAGCATTGAGATCGAGACCTGTTTCTACTAAGCTTGGATTGGTAATTAAAATATCCAAGCCATCTTTTACCTTTTTTTCTACCCATTCCTCTCTTTTCTCCGGTGGGACCTTTTGTTCCAAAATCGCAACACGATACCCCTTATCTTCCAAAAGATTTTTAAGCTTTACTTGCGTATCAATTTTTACACTGCTTGTATAAATAAGGACTCGTTCGCCATTTCCAACCACCTTATCATCTACAATTTTGAGCACTGTTTCATCCTTTTCGTGAAGTTCCTCAAAGCAGGATAAATCTTGTGGCTCACAAATTGCAATATCACTTTTAGGATAGTATATTGGTTCGTGTCCGTAAGGTTGGTCGGGATAAGTTGTAAGCAAGCTGAAAAACCGTGACATAAACTTCATAGCATCTCCATTTCTTGTATTCATTACGTTTCTAAATGCCTTTACCTTCTTAATTTTGCATCCATTCATTTTTTCTCCTCCTTTTTTCGGAAAACAAAAAAACACACGCAAAAGTCTTAAAGACCATTACGTGTGTTTGCTTTCCGTATTTATTTTTTTCCGTAAAAATGATTGATTATGATTTTCAGACGTAAAGCTAAGTTTCCGACTAAAAACCACTTAAACTGCCTACCATTTTAACTGCTTACCATTTTTACAATGCTATTTTAGCAAAGGAGTTTTTAAAACTCAATATGTGGAGTTGTTTTTTATGTACTAAATATAACAACAGTTTTTAAACTCTTAATGTTTTTCATTTTTTATAAGCTTGCAATCTTTTAATATTTTTTCAACAGGAAGCCATACCATTGTTGCCGGATTCTCCTCGTAATATTTGAATCCTTTATATTCATGCAGAACATATCCATTCTCTTCATTTCTCTTCATTAACTTTTTAGCTCGTTTTACCGCTTCTATTACGTTCTCAATTTTTAATTGAGATAATAAACCTTTAAAATTGTCCTCGTGTTTATATTGATCCAAATTTTCAAACTTGGTTCCGTATGCTTTATTT
Source organism: Clostridia bacterium (assembly GCA_045595745.1). Classification (GTDB taxonomy): domain Bacteria; phylum Bacillota; class Clostridia; order UBA1381; family UBA9506; genus RGIG1666. Next base: position 3,586 of record JAZOBB010000076.1, read on the forward strand.
AAAGGATCAATATATTGATGACGGTGTGTATAGCAAGAATTACACGCTGTTTTATGAAGGATTATCCACAAATCAAACGTAAAATTACTATATCCAAATGTATATTTTATTCCGTCCTTGTATTCTTCGGCCTCCTTCATTCTTTCCATTGTTTTCTTAAATGCCGTTACATGTATTTCCTCTGCGCTTTCGTAATCCGACAAATGATATATATTTGTTCCTTTAAGTACAGTCATCCTTTTCACTCGTTTGAGAGGATCTTTGTATATCGGACAATCTATGGATACTTTTACATCAATATCATCAATTTTGTTAATTAAATCTCTTAACCAATATAAATACCATTGTTCGGTCTCTCCTTCTACCGTGAAATGGTATTTTAAAGTTAATTTTTCCTTAGGCATTTTTACTCCTCCTCTTCTTCCGGAATCAAGCGTTCAAACACTGGAGTAAAATCTATATCTTTTATCGCACCATACCGACTTATAAAGTAATTGTTTAAATAATCTTCGTTCTTTCTCACACCATTATTTCCCGATGTTCCAAAATCCGAAAGAGAATAATGAGAACTATTATGTGTTTCATCATCTCTTTCAACGAATTTAATTTCATCTCTTCTTAATACGTTCTTATTAAGGAAAATAGGATTATGTGTATTAAATATAAGCTGAGCATTCTTTTTGTTCAAATCATCATTATGAAATATATTCATAATACTCAAAAGTGCCATCGGATGTATAGAAGCATCAAATTCATCCACAACTAAAGTGCTTCCCGTCATGACGGCTTTTATTACTAGCGGAAAGATATTTATAAATCGAATTGTTCCATAAGATTCATAATCCTCAGCAGAAATAACTGCATTTTTCCCATCTTGGACATCTTTTATCAAAGAGCATAACTTTGCTTCCGAACTATCGTCTGAAACAACATAACCCAATGCATTAGAATTAATTCCAAATATAGAAGCCGCTTCATTTGTGGTTTGCTCTATATATACGGTCTGCTTCTTAGGATCAGAAAATCTATTTACCAAGCGCATAGAATCAGCTTTATATATAACAATAAATTTATTGTCTATCCAATTAATTATCTTTTCGGTTAACCTTGTACTAAACATTGTTTTAAAGCCGTTCGTAAGAAATAATTCTTCTGGATTAAGATTATTCTCCGAAACTTCAATAAAAACATTTTTATTTTGTTCAAATTGATTGATATAATAATCTTTAATTTTTTCAAGGTCTCCAAAAATAAGTGAGTCTTCATCTCTTTGAAATATAATATTTTCGTTAACCACCAGTTTTTCAAAAGTTATCTTTCTTTTATACTCGGGATCCAAAAACAACCCAACATTTATAGCTAACTGGTACTCTACCAAAACATCATCATCTAAAAATTTAATTGCAAATTCAATCGGTTTTGCCTTTTTTAACCCTTTATTTGGTATTAATTCCAAACGAGCAGATGCCGCATTGGGAGAATTATTATCTTCTACATTTTTAATATGACCTCTAAGTATAATATTTTTTAAAACATCCATAGCACATATAATATTTGTCTTGCCTGCCGCATTGGGACCGTAAATAACAGCATTTGATATCGCTCGATATGTTTTGCCCATTATTTCACTCGACAAAATGCTGTAATCAAGACCTGTTTGTTTTGGAGCAGGTTTCATAGAAAAAATAACCTCATCCAAAAAAGATTTAAAATTCTTAATTCTAAATTCAAGAAGCATAATTTATTCCTCCATTTTGCGAAAAAATTGCAACTTACATTTACATTTTACTATTATTTTATACAAAAGTCAATATGATTATAACTCATTTTGCAGATTTTATGCAAAATACATTCCGGTTTTACAATTAATATGGCGGTTTACATCTTGAGCAAGGTCTTAGTCCCCTTGACTTTGCCTCGGTTAACGTGGTTTTAATTATGCTGTATAAGTATGAGCAGTTTTGTCTGTGATAGCATTCTCCGTATTTTGTTCTAAATACTACTATCTCCTTTTTCACGCTACTATTTTCCGACTGCACCTGCGTCACCACAATAGGTTCTTTTCTATCTTCACAGCTTTCCGTACAAACAAGTAAGGCAAGTACCATTAAAAGTGCAACAATAAGTCTGTCCAAAATATATCACCCCGTATAAAATAACCCCGGGCGAAAACCCGAGGTTATGTCACGGCAAAGCTATCAACTTTTAAATATAAACAGTGTGTTGACGGACATCTTTATTCACTGCGTTAGCGCCGAATCCGACTCCGACAAACTTACTGAAAAGAAACATGTGTATAGCTTGCCTGATGACCAAAATATTTTCACCATTTTCAAACAACTTTTACCAAAAAGTACACTTTTTGACAAAGGTTTAATTTTCAGCTTTTGAGAAAATTATATCTAAAAATATTGACAAATCTATCCTCATTTGCTATAATTTTGGCTGTAATTCACCATTACAGACCTTATAATAAAAAATTTACGCATAAAAAAATCGCTATCAAAAAGTGTACCTTTTGATAGCGATTTTAATGTTTCGCTCTTGTTTCTCTGAGACGTCTGTAAAATGTGGCTATACTCATATCACACATCTTTGCTACATCCGTTGCTTTTATCTTTCCTTTTTCCCATTGTTTTACCAAAATTACAAAATTATCTGGGATAGCTTTTATAGGACGACCAAACTCAACCCCACGAAGTTTCGCTGCACGAATCCCTTCCTCCTGACGTTTTTTTATATTTTCCCGTTCATTCTGGGCAACAAAAGACAAAACCTGCAGAACAAGGTCTGCAATAAATGTTCCGAGTAAATCTTTTGCCGTTCTTGTATCTAAAAGCGGCATATCTAAAACCACAACGTCAACCTCCATTTCTTTTGTAAGTATCTGCCATTGCTCTATGATTTCCTTATAGTTTCTTCCTAATCGGTCAATTGATTTAATATACAATAAATCTCCCTTTTTTAAAACCGACATCAGCCTTTTATATTCAGGTCTGTTAAAATCTTTGCCTGACTGTTTATCCGTAAAAATATTTTTATTCAAAACACCTAATTCCTGCATTTCAATCAGTTGCCGTGCTTCGTTCTGGTCTATGGCGGATACTCTGACATAAGCATATTTCCGCAAAAACTCCACCTCCTTGCGTATCCCCATTATTAATATTACACCAACAGACAATTATTATTTTAATATAAAAAAATTCGCTTGTGACGAATTTACAAAAATTAGGCGGCAGATTTTTTATTTTCTGCCGCCCTTTTCTTACCTTGCGTACATTTTTCTTAATATTTTCCCATAAACGAGTTTTTTCTCCGTGTTATATTTATTTATAACTATCTCCACACTGTCGCCGATTTTAAAGTCACCGTCATACTGCATTGCTTCATACGAGCAAAGCACATCCGTAATTCCGTCAAATAGGCTGCAAAAAACACCGCCTCCATATTTGCCTACAATTTTGGCTATTCTGGTTGAGCCTAAAGGATGTCTCATTTCAATACCGTCAAACGGATGCGGCATTGTTTCCTTTATCGAAAGTTTTAAAATACTTTTATCCTTGTCAAACTCCTTTATAACCGCCTTTTTTATTTCTCCCGGGTGCAGAGTTTCACGAAGGTCGGGAACGCTACTGTAACAAATATCTCTTTGCGAGAGCATTGTATCGTATCCGTTAAAAGTTGCAGTACACACACCCTTGCCGACAGAAATTATCTGACACTCTATCACCTGCCCTTCTTTTACTCTTCTGCGTGATGTAGCTTTTCGTATTTTATTAAGTGCAAGTTTTCTTGAAGCAACCGCAAACCCGTTTTCTCTGTCTATATGTGTTATTACATAACTTACATCTGCTCCGCACATAGAATGAAGCACATGATAGCCTGTGTTGATGTCATCTATAAATACCTCGGTTTCAGGAATTATTACCTTTACCCTATACATTATCACAATAAGACAGCGTATAGTTTTAGGTACTGCTTTTTTCTTACCCTTTGGTACCACTTCAATCTCGTGTAAATCAACTCCCGCAACATTTCCCGATATAACAGAGCCGCTACGGTAAGATGCATATATTGCGTGCCATTCTTCTCGTTCTTCTTGTGTAAGATTTTTATCAAGTTCTACAAGATTAAGTTCATTAAAATCCATATTTTTGCCTCCTTATCTTTGTTTAAAATATTTATTTTATCCGTATTTCCACCTGCCATATAACGCAAAAAATCACCGCCCTTCTTTCTTAGTTTTTGCGGTGAAAATATCGGTTTATTTAATTAATTAAAAATCCTGCTTTTTATAAAAATTCACTCCGTTTTTTCCGATTACGGCAAATCGGCAACACCTGTCGCAGTTTATATCATTCATCTGCTCTTTACTTTCAAGCAAAAACATAACAACCTCGCATTTTGCTTTTGCAAATTTATCTTCTGCATATCGTGAAAGCATTTTCTCATTTCCCTTTTTAACCGGAATAACCGAAATCTCCTTATCGTGTTTTAATGTACTTACAAAAAAGCGAATACTAACATAATCACGGCTTTTTCTGTGCCAGATTACATCTGGCAAAAATGCAACCATAACACTAAACGAGCGGATAACATCAAAGTCAGGTTCTCTGCCTTTGGGTACTAACGCAAATTCCTTTCCCACGTGCATTTTTTCATAATCACCGTACCTCACCATCTGCGAAATAAAGCCATCTAAGTTCTCAAGCTCTGCACCAAACTTAAAGTTTACCATCACAAGAAGCTGGCTTATTAAAAGACCTCCATATTCATCCAAAAGCTCGTCGATATATTTCTGATATGCATTTAAATACATATTTAACCCTCCCCTGATTTTTCTCTTAAGCTGTTAAGGTACGGGTCAACATGAATAATACTGTATTCTTCGGTTATTGTGTTAAAAATTGTGCTCATAACATAAGCCGTAATGTTTGATATGGTCGTTTGATTTTTGTGGAGCTTATATATTACGCTTTGCAAAATGCTTGCATCTATCTCATACATTCTGCTTCGTACTTTGTCCTGAGGAAGCACTGCGTTTCCGATTTTAAACTTTTCACAATAAAAAAGACGCTCTAAGGCATCATAGAGCATCTTGCGTTCGTCTTCGGGAAAAGTATGGAGCTGACAGTTTTTTAAAATATCATCAAAACTGTATATCTCGTCTGTCCGTCTGTCCCTTTCTTCCCCTTTAGTATTTACTAAACTGACAGACTGACTGTTTTCAGTATTACTTTCATAAGTCTTATTTATATTAGTCTTATTAGTATGTCGTTTCGGCACATCTTGATATTCCGAAACGGCAGTTTCAGATATTCCCGTTTGGCATATCAAGACATCCTCTTTTGGCACATCTTGAGCGTCAGTTTTTTCTTTAGATATGCCGTTTTGGAAGTTCTTGTTTTCGTTTTTTACATATCTTTTTGCTTCATCTTCATTTATTTCAGGCTTTACAATATATATTCTGTTCGGGATACCTCTTCCGCATCTTTTCTCGCTTATAAGTCCGGAATCAACAAGCTCTTTAAATGCTGAAATCGACTTTTTATATGTAATACCTAAATCCTCTGCGATTTCTTCTCTGGTATAAATTAAATATACCTCATCATTTTCATTTATCCAACCGTTTAATTTTGAAAGAGAAAGTCTGTCATACAAAAGTGCAAAGGTTAGTTTTGCATCTGATGAAAGCTTGCGATAATCCTCTTTTGCAAACATACTTTTAGGGATTTTTAAAAACTCGCAGTTAATTACGTCATTTATTTTATATACATTCATGGTAATTCTCCTCTTTTATTCATTTAAAATATCGCCCGCCGAAAGCTCGGTAAAGCTATCGGGGTTTTCAGGGTCAAATATATTGGTGTCTTTAGGAAATATTTGCGCATCAACCACTTTTTCCTTAAGATCTTCCTCCTGGATAAGTTCAAGCTGCTCTGCTTCCGGCTCGGTTTCTTCATAAAAAGCATATTCTTCTTTTGGCTTCTCGGTTTCCGTTTCAAATTCATGCCAACTCGGCACATAATCGCTTACCCTCGTAAACTTAAGGTCCTTATATGACGAAAGTTCATCGGGGATTATTTTAAGTCCTTTAAGCGGTTTTTGTCCTCTGATTAAAAGCAGGCACTCGCTGTTATCCATCTGCAGGATTTCTTCAGGGTACATTAAAGGTCTTGTATTATTTGACTTTGTTTCGCGATAGCCCGTTACCTCTCTTGTTATCGGAGAAAAAAGCGGTGTTTGAGGTGACATTGAGTTTGTAAGCTGAATTGTAACCGAACCGCAGCGTTTTGAAATATATTCGCTTGTCATTAAATCGTTACAGCCTAGTACAAGCTGAGTGTCGCAGTTGCCTACAATCTCCTCCCACTCTTTTATAGGGTAGCGGTCTGAAAGCTGAGCTATCGACTGCACTACAATCTGACAGTTTATGTTGTATCCCCTTACCACAGATATTGTCTTTTTAAAGTCTAAAAGTTTTCCGATATTACAAAATTCGTCCATTATAAAATTTACTTCAACAGGCAGTCTTCCTCGTTCATCGCCGTGTTTTCTTGCATAGTCTGAAAGCTTTGTAAAAAGCATAGAAAAAAACAGCGATGATAAAAATTCATACGCTGTATTCTGAGCTGAAATTATACAGAAATATGCACACGGTTGTTTGCCTGGAAGCTCTAAGTCTATATCGTGGTATTTGGTTATTTTATCAACAAGCTTATTCTGAAACACATTCATTCGTGAGCCGAGACCGATAAAAACGTTACCCCAAAGGTTACTTGCAGCCTGCTTAAAAATACCGTAGGGACCACGAGCCGGATGGTCAAGCGGAAGTCTTTGAAATTTTGCGTCTAAGCTTTTTGCACTTTCGCTTGAAAGTATCTTATATATCGTTCCGAGTGAGCGTTCATGAAGAGGCAAAAGTTCTCCCGTTAGCGGGTCACGCATTGACTGAACGTATAGGATTAAAGCGATTAGCAGGTTGCCCTCAGCTTTATCCCAAAAGTCAGCCTTTTGTCCGTCTTCTGAGGTGTTACGGATAATAATTTCAGCAACCGTCTGCACCATGTCTACATCACCTTCAGTTTCGCCTATACAGTTCCATCCGTCTGAGTTTTCCATATCCAGAAGATTAAGCGCTTTTACAACATAGCCGTTTTCCCTTAAATGCGCCGAGTACTGCTCAAAAAGCTCTGCCTTAGGGTCAACTATTATCATACTCGCCTTATTTCCCATATTTTTTAGCTGTACCATTTTAAGCAGCATAGGTTTTACAAAACCTCGTGATTTTCCGGCTCCTGTTGCACCGTAGATTAAGATATGTTTATTTAGTCCCGAATCTGCTCTCATGCCGAGGTATTCACTAAATCTGTCATCTTCATATGGACTGTCCTTTAGTTTGCATAGTATGGTGCAAGGTAAATTATCTGCCGTATCTGACACAAGGATTTTTTCACGTTCTTTTTTGCTCATCCAGCCTGACGTTCCGTGCGTTCCCTCATTTGTCACATAAAAATTGCGTTCATCCTTTGTTATCTTTACTCCCGTAATTAGATAAATCCATTTACCTGCAATTAAGACGTACATAATGAATATAAAGAAAAGTACGCCCAAGCCTTGCGGCGTAAAGACAGCTCCCACGCATTTTATCGGATTTAGTGAAAGCGTTTTGTTGGATGTCCCAAGCGTAAAGTTTTGCGTTGCTGCTAAGAATGAATTTATGCATATTCCGTAGAGGTAAATTAAAACAAAAGTGCAGATAAAGTAAAACCAAAAATGCTCTTTAATTTTAAGGTACGGCTTTTTTAGTTTATTAGTTATCGGAAGCTTTAAAATCCTCTGCCTTATTTTCTCCGCCTCCTCTTTCGGGAATTTCAATTGTCTCACCTTCTTTCGTTATAAACACGGTTCGTTTAATATTTGTTTCTTTTATATCAGGAAAAACACGGAAAATATCCTTATTTTCAATCAACGAAACCATTGTTTTTTGTTTACCGTATTTAGTCAGCAGTTTAAGCATCGCATCTTTTTGAAATGACATGCAGCATACGGTCGGTATTATTTTTTTATCGTATTTTTCTATTTGGCGGAGTGCTCTTACTATTCTTTTTACATTAAAATCAATCGCTATAACATACGGCGAATTTTTCTTTATACCGTCGCACTCTGATAAAGCAGAAGATGTATTTTGCGTGCAACCCATTCTTCGTGCAAGAGTTTGTCTGTAACCTTTATTTTTTAAAACACTCATCTGCATCACTCCGTTTTTACCCACAGGCACTAACAAATATTCATACCCCATTTCCTCCAAAGCTTCCCCGATAAACCTTCTGCCCTTTTGCAAATTTACTCTCTCGGTTTTGCTGTTTGAAAACTTCCACAATTCCTCCAAGGCTTCGCCCGTAAGTATAAGTTTAATATCATTTATACCTTGTATAGCGCCCACTTGTGATGAAAATGTTTCTCTTTCAAAAGACGGAAAAATCCAGCTTTCAGAATTTTCTATGTAGTATGGAATATAGGCTGTGTTCTCTATTTTAAGCACGCCTAAAAACTTAGTACCTGAAAGCACCTTCATATTTTTATCCGAGCGAAGTATAAGGCTGCTCATATATCCGTTTTCTATATTGCTAAGCTCTCTTGCCGTTTCATAATATATGTCTATCCCTGAAAGAAGAAGCAAGATATTAAGCTCTGTATTTTTAAGCTTTCTTATGTACGACTTTTTCTTAAGATTTGTCCTTGCATCAAATGCATAAGAATAACCCATCTTTTCTAAATAATCTCTTCCTCTTTTGGTTAGCTTATAGCTCATCTTATCACTTAAAAGTTTAATCAGCTTATGTTCCTCCAAGTTTGATATGACACTCCTCTTTAAAAGCGGCGTGTCATATTTCCTCCAAAGCCCTGCGGGCATATACCTTGAAAAACCTGTAAGCCTTAAAAACTCAAAATCAAGAAAATCAAAAATCATTTTTCTCCACCCTCCCTACTACTGCAGATTTTTATTTTTTCTTTTAATGTTTTTTTACTTAAAACCCCGCAACTTACGCACTTTATATGTGGAGCAAATTTCAAATATCCCAAAAAGCAATTTTTGCCGTTTTTAAAAAATTTTTTGCATAATCCCTAAAGCATATCTTGGCTTAGTAAATCCATAAAAACACTGCCATCCTCCGGCGGCATTACATAGATTTCCGAGCGCACATTTTCTGATAGTTTTGAAAATAAGCCTATGCTTAAAACAAACTGATTGTCGTCTTCAACCACCCTGCCTTTAAGAGCATTAGGTATCATTTTCCAGCCTTTGTTGTCGTTATCAAGTGCGTTATGATTTTCGTGATTTGCATATTCTACTATCGCCAAAAACGCCTCATCAAAATACGGTAAATCCTGACCGCATTTTTTTATTAGGCGGGTTATTGTGTCGCCAATGTAGTTTGATGTTTTATACTTACAACTTGGGAGCAGCGTATTGAGCGTAATCTTTATCCATCCCTCATTGGTTACTGTTATATCACCTATAACGTCTGCCATCTCTGATTGAGAAATATAAAAATCTTCACGACTTTTGTTTATAGCGTATGGGTCTAAAACGTTCCTTGATTTTATACACAGGCTTTCAAGCTCATACAAATAATCGTTTACGTTCTTCTCTATTACGTGTTTTGACTCACTGTTTGACATTAAAAGCCGTGATAAATGCCTCATTATTTTTACCGTATCGCCTTGTAGTTCTGATAATAGTTTCTTAAATTCTTCCATAGTTTTTCCTCTCTTTCTTTGCATAGAAAAAAGCCCGCTGATTTTAAATCAACAGGCTTAGCCGTATTTATTTTTTTAAATAGTTGACAATTAAGAAATTCTGGTATATAATGAATATAGAAAAAGGCAAGACTTCAAACGGTTGTGCCAAAGAATGAGTTTTAGAATAACCGCATCTTTAGCTGAGGGCGGTTATTCTGCTTTTATAGCAAATGTTATTAAAAACACAATGGTTAAAAGTATTACTTTTAATATGTATCTTATCATAACAACCACCTCCTTTAAAAGAGGTAGCACAACCGCCGGTGAAATCACCGCTAAGAAATCTTGCCTTATCGGATTTTACTCCGATAAGTTTATTATATACTATTTCTTAACATTTTTCAACTTTTTCTTTAATTTGTTTGTTCTCTATCTTCCACAAAATTAAACAGTTGACAATTCTGTATTTTTGATATATAATGAATATAGAAAAAGGCAAGACCCTAAGCGGTTATGCCAAAAGAGATTTATTTATGAAAAATAACGTCACCTTTTAGCAGCGGCTGGCGTTATTTTTTTATGGTTATGACTAACACAATCAAGGTAATTATATACATCATTATGTAAACATACTCCATAAGCTATCACCCCCTTTAAAAGAGATGATGGCATAACCGCCCAGCTTTACGCTTGTTCAGGACTTGCCTTATCGGATATTACTCCGACAAATTCATTATACACTATGTTTTTACATTTTTCAATATTTTTCTAAATTTCAGTTTGTTTTACGTCTTTTTTCTAAGTCACTTCTTTGAGTTGTAATTAAATCAAAAATCCGCGGCGATGCCTTTATATCAACGCACACCTTATTTTTATTGGCACAAACCAGAGCTTCCCCACGACCAAAACGAATAATCTGCATTGTTTCCTCATCGGAAAGCAACAGATATTTTTGTGCCGTAAATGCTTCATCTTCTTCCAAGTGCAGAAGTATTTTAAAGCTTGAAAGGTTTAGTATTTCTTTACCGAGCTTACCTCCACGTTCTGAAAAACTGCTTGTTAAATCCTGCGTTGCAGCTATTGCACTTCCACCAAAGCCACGAATTAATCTGAAGATTTCCTGAACGTAACTGGAAGCAAGCTTATTTTCCCCTGCGCTCATCAGAGTCCATAGCTCATCTAAAAAGATAACCTTTTTCTGTATTCTACTCTCCTTTGCCTTATCCCAGACAAAGCTAAGCGCCATAAACATTCCAAGCGGTTTTAGGCTTTCGGTCATTTCCGTCATATCGAGCACGATATATTTATTAGTAAGGTCAACGTTTGTTTCTCTGCCGAAAGATGCAAGCGAGCCCACGGCAAACTTTTCAATCATTAAGGCTAGCTTTTTTGTATCCTCCTTAGATAAAAGTTCTTCATACAAATCCTTTAATGTCGGCATCTTCTTAAAAAATCCGTTTTCATCATAAAGTGATTTATTATCAAACGTTATACCGAATGTCTTATATGTTCTTATTACTGCGCCGTCAAGCAGATTAAGCTCATCTTGCGTAATATCGTTTTTTACAAGCGAAAAGAAAATCATAAGGCTCTGGAGCTTATCCGCTAAGATTGAGTCATCCCTTGTGTCTGCCTTTATTTCATAATCTGTCATAAGCGAAGTTTTACGTATCTCCATAATGTTTATGCAGTCTTTAGATGCCGGAGAGATCTTTATGTA
>JAZOBB010000077.1:0-4082 GCA_045595745.1 Clostridia bacterium
GAAAAAATGCGTGCCTATAACGCATTTGGCGAAATGTTGCCGTTTGTCTTATTTGAAAGAGATGGAATGGTGCTGCATTCGTCTTGCATAGAATATAATGGAAATGCTATATTGTTTTCTGCTCCGTCAGGAACAGGAAAATCAACGCATACTCGTTTGTGGCGCGAGTGCTATCCCCAAACCAGAATTATTAATGACGATATGCCTGCGTTAAGGATTTTGACGAATGATAAAGGTGAGCAAGTACCGTATGCATTCGGAACACCTTGGGCGGGCAAAACACAGACAAATAGTAATATAAGTGCACCAATACGTGCAATAGTGTTTTTAAAGCAGGCACCCGAAAATTCTATGCGTAGAGTGACCGGAGCAGAAGCTGCTTTTTTAGTGATGCAGGGAATACGTATAGCAACCTTAGAGGAGCATATGTCGGCGTCATTAGATAACGCATCAAAAATGCTAAAGCTTGTTCCTGCTTACGAATTATCGTGTAATATATCTCATGATGCAGTCGAAACAGTAAAAAAAGAATTGTTTTCAGAATTGTAATTTAATCTTCAAGTTTAATAAATAAACAACAGGTGAGGTTGCATTATTGCAGCCTCTCCTGTTGTTTATAAACGTTTATTTATCCCTGAACAGAGACAGATGACTCTTGATTTAATGTGTTTTTCATTTCTTTTGAATGATGGGCATCTTTATTGATTTTTTCAGGTTCCACAAATGTAGGAACAGTCGCTTTAATTGCATTTTTAACTGCATCAGAATCAATTTCATGCATACTGTCGGTAACGGCATTCATTAAAATCTGCAGTTTAGCATCTACCTCATCGCGTGTATAAGGTGTATCCTTTTCGATAAAAATCATTTTGTTATCGGTTTGCACAAGAGTTTCATTTTTCATAAGTAACTCTTCATACAGCTTTTCGCCCGGACGAAGACCGATTTCTTTAATCTCTATATCCTTGCCGGGAGTGAATCCCATAAGGCGAATCATATTAACTGCTAGGTCATATATTCTTACGGGCTGCCCCATATCAAGAACGAAAAGTTCGCCTTTTGCGGCCTTAGCACCTGCAAGCATTACAAGCTGGCTAGCCTCGGGGATTGTCATAAAGTAACGAATAATCCTTTTATCAGTAATTGTAATAGGGCCACCAGCTGCGATCTGACGTTTAAACAGTGGAATAACACTGCCGTTTGAGCCTAAAACATTACCAAAACGAACTGCGGCAAATTTTGTGTTGCTATCGTGTCGGCACTGTACAATCATTTCGCAAACGCGTTTTGTTGCGCCCATAATATTAGTCGGATTTACTGCCTTATCGGTTGAAACAAGAATAAACTTTTTCACACCGTACTTTTCTGCCATATTTGCAGTATTATATGTACCCATTACGTTATTTTTTATTGCTTCGCCCGAGCTATGCTCCATTAAAGGAACGTGCTTATGAGCTGCAGCATGGAATACGATGTCGGGCTTATAGTTTTCGAATATACATTCAAGTCGAGCGGCATCGCGCACCGAACCGATTTCAACAGCAAGGTTTAAAGATTCGCCGTATTTACGTACAAGCTCTTGCTGAATATCGTATGCATTGTTTTCGTAAATATCAAAAATAATTAACTTTTTAGGAGAACACTTTGCAACCTGACGGCAAAGTTCGCTGCCTATTGAACCGCCACCACCAGTTACAAGTATTATTTTATCTTTATAATAATCGAATTCTGCCTGTTTGTTTATATCGAGAGGATTGCGGAATAAAAGGTCTTCAATCGCAAAATCACGAATAACTCTCTTCTTTTGTTCTTTATCATCGTCTTCGTCATGAAACGGTGAATCATAAATTTTTACTTTGCATCCGAAGCCTGTGTATCTATTCCAAAGCTGTTCGGTTTTTTCGGAGCTTATTCTTGCAATGGCAACAACTACCTCTGAAAGCTGATATTTTTCAATAACCTTTTTTGATTCTTTGGCACCGTATACCGGAAGGCCAGATATCTGCTTGCCGGATTTTGATTTATCAACATCTAAAAAACATACCGGCTGATATTGCGAATTAGGAGAATTGCGCAATTCATTTGCAAGATACGCACCTAACTGTCCCGCTCCTATTATTGCAATTCGGGTTTTTTGCTTTGCATCATTTTGCTCGTCTGTTAAATTAAGCTGTTTATAAAGCAAACGATAAATGCATCTTGCAAACAATGCTACCAATGACGTTAAAGAGGTAACAGTTATGCTGAGCCATATTCCTATGTAAAAATTGCGTACAAAGGGAAGAATTGCAAAACGGCTTATTAAAATCGCAACTGTGCCGCCTATAATATCTGCAGTTATAAGCTTTGCATATGCGGCTGTATTTGGGTATCGCCATATATTATTGTATATTTTAAATATAAAGCGAAAAGCCATAATGCATAATAACAAAATTGCAGAATTAATCCAATAAAACAAACCGTTGTCTACCGGAGTGCTGAAAGATGCTTGGCCTGCAAGAAAGTAATACGCAGCATCAACCATGATGAAACAAATAATGTCAAAAAGAAGTAATATTGCGCGTCTAGATTTAACTTTAAAAAGAAATTCACCTACAGCCTTTATTAGTTTCAACACACATAACCCCTTCACAAGCATATTGCAATATGCCATTTGTAAATTTTTTTTAATTATATAAATTGATTCTATCATAGCTTGTGAATTTTGTCAAGAATTAAAGATTATATTTGTATAACTTGCCAAAAACTTACAAAAAATGACAAAGGCGGCAATTTGATAATGGAATGACTGCAACCGGATAAAAAAATTAAAAACAAAAAGTCGGAGCAAATTCGATTTTGCCCCGACATGGTGCGGATAAGAGGACTTGAACCTCCATGAAATTGCTTTCACATGGACCTGATGGTAACGACACTTTGGTGATAAAACGAAAAACCGCATAAAATCAAGACTTTTAAGCCTTATGTGGTTTGAAAAATTCAATAAAATGAGCAATTTTCAATTCTCGTGAATTGGAGCAAAATTGCTTGAATGGATTTAAGTCGTATCGAAATGATACGGCTTTTTTTATTACCAAAGGAGGACTTTATTTATGAAATTGTATACTGAAAACTTTACGATTATACTGAACAAGCATATAACGAATACAGAGATTGATACATATGAATTCAGGGTGCTCTGCTATCTCTTAATGCTTGCAGATGACGAGGGCGTTTGTTTCCCTTCCTACAACACGATTGCCGAAAAAATCGGCATAGGCGAAACGAAGGTAAAGAATGCTGTCAAGCATCTGATTGAGTTTGGAATCATCAATAAGACTAACCGAACAAAAGAAGATGGCAGTGCCGGTTCTAACTTATATGTTGTGTGCGAAAAGACCACTATGCAGGTCGTAGAAAAACCTGCCGAGGTCGCCCGAGGCACAACCCCTTGTGTGTCAGATGACCTACCTGTTGGTTGTGAAACGACTGAAGGTGGTGTGCAAGACGACTGCAATAAATATATAAATAATAATATTAATTATTTTATTAATAACCATCTATCATCAATAGAAGATTTGATGGATCGTGCAGAAACATATGAGCTCAAAGGACTGACAAAAAAGAATTATGAATCGGCTATTGAGATTATGTTTAATTCAGAATCGATTTCAGTTGGCGGTGAAATTATTCCCCGTGAAATTGTTCGCAAGCGATTAGAAAATATCAGCTACGAGCATATCGTCTATGTCGATAACAATATGCCGAGAAAAATTGTTGACGGCAAGGTTGAAATTCAAGTTAGAAGTCCTGTTCCATATATCGTAACTGCTCTGTATAATGCACTCCGCTATACGGCAGATGAAATTGTAAAGATGGAATACGGAGATGATGTATCTGCTGATGTCTTCCGAAAGGAGGATGGCGATGAGATATTTATATAATCAGCAAAACAAATTCGGGAATTGTTTTATACTTCCCAATGCCATTATGCAACTGGATTTAAGTCCACTCGCTCGGCTGATATATTTTTATCTCATCTACATTGAGGACAGAAAAACTTATCAGTGCTATCCGAGTTACAAAACCATCGGTAAGGCACT
>JAZOBB010000078.1:0-2282 GCA_045595745.1 Clostridia bacterium
TCGTTGGGAAGAATGCCTCCGAATCAAGATTATTTAACCCGCATTGACGAAAATAAACCTTTAAAGCACGAGCTTTGCGAATACGCGGCAAACCTGATAGAAGAAGGCGATATTATAGCAATAGATTCGGGGACTACCGCAATTGAGCTTGCCGATATTATAAAAACTCGTTTTAAGCATCTTACCGTTGTAACGCACGACCCTAATATTTTTCGCATTCTGTCTGAAAACGAATCGATAAATATTATAATGGCGGGCGGTCACTTTTCAAAAGAAGAATCGACTTTTTGCGGACCTATAACTATTTCTGCATTTAAAACACTTCACGTAGCAAAGGCTTTCGTTTTTCCGTCAGCAATTTCGCTAAAATTCGGTGCATCCGGTTTTTCAGAGGTGCTTACTCCGGTACAACAAACAATTTTAGATATAGCAGATAAAATTATTATTTGCGCAGACAGCGACAAGTTCGAAAAAACTGCGCTTATAAAGCTGTGTGATTTAAGCGAAAATCACACATATGTAACTGACTCGAATTTATCTGACAGTATTTTTGAGCTATATACAGAAAATAACCTTAAAGTTGTGAAAGGAAATGGCAAAAATGAAAAGGCTAACTGAGAAAAAACATATACAAGGACTCATCTTTTTATGCTCTGTAATATATTTTACAAGCTACATATCTCGCATAAATTTTGCCGCTGTTATTTTAGACATTGTCCGCTCGGAAGGATTTTTATCCTCTGAAATATCGTTAGCAATAACGGGTAGCTTTATTACCTATGGTGCAGGGCAAATTATAAGCGGATATTTATGCGACAAATTCAGTTCAAAATATATTCTTTTTATAGGACTTTTAACAACGGCATTAATGAATTTTTTAATTCCGCTATGCCCCACCGCATCATATATGGTACTGCTTTGGTCAATAAACGGATTTGCGCAGGCTCTTATGTGGCCGCCTATTTCAAAAATTCTGGCTACTATGCTCAATCCTCAGGATTATCGAAATGCCTCAACAAAGGTATCGTGGGGGTCATCTTTTGGTACAATTGCGGTATATATAATTGCACCAGTTTGCGTTTCTTTTGCAAACTGGAAGAGTATATTCTGGCTTGCTACCGCTGCCTGCTTAGTTATGTCGGTTATATGGCTTGTGTGCTTTGGCAAAATCGAGAAACTGGCTTTTGATGATAATTCCACAAATAATTTGTCCGTTTCGGCAAGCCGCAACCAACCAACAAGCGAAAATTATTCTGCTAACACAACTGTTGGCATTTTAGTAATCCTTTTTATAATAATCACTTGTATAGGAGCTCTTCGCGACAGTATTACAACCTGGATGCCGACATACATTGCCGAAACCTTTAATTTAGGCAGCTCAGTTTCGATTTTAACCGGAGTTATTCTGCCTATTTTCAGCATAGCTAATTATCAGCTTGCCTCCTGGATATACGGCAACAAAATAAAAAATGAGCTGACCTGCTCGGGTGTGTTTTTTGCTATAACGTTGGTTTTTTCATTACTCCTTATTCTTACAGCAAACCGTGCTGCCTTTCTTTCGGTTTTATGCTTTGCTCTTTTAAGCGGCTCAATGCACGGCGCAGGTCTTATGCTTACCTGCATGATAGTTCCCTATTTTAAAAAGCCGGGATTGATGGCTGGTGTGCTTAATTCGTTTACCTATATGGGTAGTGCCGCATCTACATACGGAATCGCTGTTGTGTCAGAAAAATTTGGTTGGAGCGCAACTATTATTGTATGGACATTAATTGCACTTATAGGAATGGTTTTATGTTTTTTAATATCAAAAAAATGGGGCGAAATTTATACACACTCTAAATAAAACCGTATAAAAAGTGCTGTAGCAAAATGCAATTTATTTTGCTACAGCGCTTTTTTTGTGTAATTTATTCCGGTTTATCCACAATTGCAAACGATATCTCGCCTGATGCGGCAACCTTTCCGTCAACAGTTGCTACTACATTTGCTTTTCCCATATTGCGTTTAAATGCGGTAAGCTCTGCCTCTAATGTCAAGGTATCACCAGGCACTACCTGCTTACGGAATTTAAAGTTATTCATTCCTGTAAATACTCCGACCTTGCCCTTAAACTCGGGCTCAGACAATATTACACAGGCACCAACCTGTGCCAGAGATTCTACTATCAAAACACCGGGAACAATCGGCATACCGGGAAAATGCCCCTGAAAATATGGCTCGTTTGCCGTAACGTTTTTAATACCTACCGCACGTTTGCCCGGCTCCATTTCTAATATTTTATC
>JAZOBB010000079.1:0-3348 GCA_045595745.1 Clostridia bacterium
TGGGGGTTCGACTCCCTTCACCAGCTCCATATCCGGACATTTTAGTCCGGAACTTTGGGGGAATTCCCGAGCGGCCAAAGGGGGCAGACTGTAAATCTGTTGTCACTGACTTCGGTGGTCCGAATCCACCTTCCCCCACCAGAAATCCTCGTTCGCAAGAACGGGGATTTTACTTTTTCAATATTACTTCTTCACTCTTCACTTTTATTATTGATAATTTCGTATTTTTATGCTATAATTAGACATCTTTTTCCGTTTCTGTATCAAACGGTACATTTTTACTGGGAGATACATATGAAAGAAAAAAGAACATTTTATTGCGAAGCCTCGTACGTTGTAGGTATTATTGTACTTGCGCTTGGCACAGCCTTTATGGAAAAGGCAAATTTCGGAATGTCTATGGTTGTAGCGCCTGCGTATCTTATACACCTTAAGGTTTCGCAGTGTCTTCCCTTCTTTTCATTCGGAATGTCGGAATATGTTTTTCAGGCATTGCTTCTTGCAGCATTATCGCTGATTTCACGAAAGATCAAGAAAAGCTACTTTTTATCGTTTGTAACCGCTTTTATATACGGGGTTGTGCTCGATGCCGTTATGAGCGCGGTGGCACTTATTCAGTTCGAAAACACAGTATGGCGCATTATATTCTTTATAGTTGGAATGTGCGTTTGCTCGGTGGGGGTTGCTCTTCTTTTTAACACCTATTTGCCACCAGAAGCATATGAGCTGTTTGTTAAGGAAATTTCGCAAAGATTCAATGCAACAATAGTTAAAACAAAAACTATTTACGATTTTTCAAGCTGCATTGTGGGCATTATTCTATCACTTTGCTGCTTTGGTACATTTATCGGAGTAAGCTGGGGAACAGTTATCTGTGCAGCAGTTAACGGATGGCTTATAGGAAGAATCAGCCGCTTTCTTGAAACCCGTTTTGTCTTTAAAGATGCACTCCCGTTAAGAGATAAATGGAGTAATACAACATAACACAAAAGACCTTGTCTTACGACAAGGCCTTTTTATTATTTCTGATTTTTAAGTCTCTTTTTTGCTTCTTCAACGGTTTCTCCGTCGCGGGTAAGATATTTTTCAACAAACTTATTTTCGATATTTTCATATCCCTCAACAACACCGTCTTCAATCTTTTTATACCCCTTTACAACACCGTCTTCTATTTTTTGTAACCTTTGGTTATTCCTTCCGAGATCTTTTCGATTCCGTCTGTGATTTTTGATTTTGCCATAACATTTCCTCCTGTTATCAAATTTATTCCTATAAAAATAATTATTATGCACATTTCAACTCCGCTTACAGCATTCATAAGCAAAATATCGGGTGCCGACATTCCTGCAAACGGCACCAGCATTGATCTTTGCAAAGAATAAACAGCAACTATACTGTCTGCAAGCGTTATATTGTTAAGTGTTTTGTCGTATACTGTTTTTGTCTTTTTTACCGCCGACATAATTGCAAGGGTTATTTTTGTAAATGCGTAAAGCGCTATTGTTATCATAACTATTTCGTGATATGCTTTTGCGCCGTTGCTGTCTACCGTCATATATACGATAAAGCATAAAACAAGAGACAACACAAAAATCATTATCCCCGAAAATTTCATAACAAATTTGTGGCTTTTAGAATCTATTGATGCAAACTTTATTATGCAGCTTCTCATAACTCCCAAAACTATGTAATATGCGCTTACGGTCAAAAACCACAACGAATTCCAAAAAATACCGATTACAAAATTATACAGAGCAAAAAGGATATTTATAACAAACCTTATTTTCTCTTTGTGGCGTTTATACCATTTCATTTTATTCCCTTTGTAATCGGAATCAGCGAAAGAAGCATAACAATACCGATAAGTCCTATAAGAGTGCCTGTAATAAAGCTTTGCCATACAAGGCAAAGGCACATACCCAGACCAAGAATCAGTGCTCCGAACACTGTATATATAGTTATCATTACCTTTTTAACACTAAACTTTATGGGTGCTTTATGCTCCATTTTTCTCCATATTATTAAGGTAATTATAGCAAGCGCTATGCCGATAATTCCGAATATAACGCCATAATTAAACGCATTCCACTCGGGCAAAAGTGCCATACACATACCAAGTGCAAAAAATACGGCCGATACTGTCCCCAATATCATCGCAACAAAACTGCTTTTTTTCATAAAAATACCTCCAATCAATTTATTAAAACAACACTTGTTTTCTTAATGCAATTATATTATAATATAAAAAAAGCGATGTTTCAATCATCAATTTAACAACAAGTGTTGGGATAATGAGGTAAAATATGAATGTAAAAAATAACAAAAGAAAAAAAGAATCCATAGAAAAAATAGAAAAATCATTTATAAATATGCTGCAGGTGAAACAGATAAATCAGATTTCGGTAACCGATATTTGTAAAGATACCGGTCTCAACCGAAGCACGTTTTATGCGAATTTTCTTGATATATATGATCTTGCTGACAAGCTGCGCGAAAAACTCGAAAATGATTTTAACAACCGGTTTGAAAATACAGAACACAGAAATTCGCTTAATATGTTTAAACATATATACGAAAACCAACTGTTTTATAAAACCTACTTCAAGCTTGATTATGACAAAAATCAGAACGTGTCTGTGTACGATATAAATCTTGCAAACAAATATTTTGATAACAAAAATATGAAATATCACATTGAATTTTTCAGAAACGGTCTCAACGCCATTATAAAGCTTTGGCTTGATGGTGGTTGCAAAGAATCCCCTGAGGAAATGGATCAGATACTTAAGCTTGAATATAAAGGAAGATAAATAAAAAAGACCCCCGAAGGAGTCATTTCTTCAACATTTTTACGGACCGGTAATTGTACGCTATAACATAACAAAAGTTATAACAATGATAAAACGCAAAAAAAGAGCAGTTCATCTCTGAACTACTCTTTTGTGTCAGCATCGACCTATATTCCCGGGCCGTCTCCAGCCAAGTATTGTCGGCACAGTTGAGCTTAACTACCGTGTTCGGAATGGGAACGGGTGGACCCTCAACGTTAATGACACTGACTTTGGAACAATTTTTAAAACTTCGTTTCAAAAAGTTGTTCGCAAATTACTCCGTAATTTGCACGTCGGTTAAACCCACAATGTATTACCTCGCAATTTGCATATCAGGTTCTTTTTTGAACCTCCGGTTTTTACTCCCAAAGGAGTCACTCACCAAGGTGAGCAATACTCGCCATGCGAGTTTGTATTAGCACTGACCTATATTCCCGGGCCGTCTCCAGCCAAGTATTGTCGGCACAGTTGAGCTTAACTGCCGTGTTCGGAATGGGAACGGGTGGACCCTCAACGT
>JAZOBB010000080.1:0-13132 GCA_045595745.1 Clostridia bacterium
AGAAATATGAAATTTTCATAACAAAATGCAAAAAAATATTGAAAAATCCGCGTATAAATAGTATTATAATATAATATAGATTGTTATAATAGGTTAGGACTGTCTGTTTATAAATAAAATAGCGGCCACACCTTAAAAAACTATACCACCGGTTGCCTGTTTTTTAAAGCATACGGGATTTAAAAAGGAGTTGTGTTTATGAAAAAAACAGTATGTGTGATTTTTGGAGGTCGTTCGTCTGAGCACGAGGTATCATGCCTTTCGGCGGCAAATGTTTTAAGCTACATAGACAGAGAAAACTACGATGTAATTACTGTAGGCATAACAAAAAACGGAAATTGGCAGCTTTATACCGGCGGCTTGGAGGAAATGCGCAACTGCACATGGGAAAGCATATCATCGAAAAAATGTATTTTATCACCAGACCCAAAGCATCACGGACTTTTGGTTTTTAACAAAAACGGTGATGTGTCAGTAACACATATCGACATTATATTCCCTGTGCTCCATGGTAAAAACGGTGAGGACGGAACCGTTCAGGGACTTTTTGAGCTTTCGGGCATCCCGTATGTGGGCTGCGGCGTTTTGGCATCGAGTGCCTGTATGGATAAGATTACAACAAAAATTATTCTTAAAAATGCCGGTATACCTGTTTGCGACGGATTTGACATCTGTGCACACGAGGCTGAAGATGTTTGTGCAGTTAATAAAAAAATATTAGCTACAGTTGGCTATCCGGTTGTTATAAAGCCGTCTAATGCAGGCTCATCGGTGGGAATTACACTCGTAAAGAGTGAGCAAGAGCTTTCAGCAGCACTTGCTTTGGCGGTGGAGAATGATCGCAGAATATTAATAGAGCGAGCAATGGATATTCGTGAGCTTGAGTGTGCCGTGCTGGGAGGCTATGAAAAAGCAGAGGCATCCTGCGTGGGCGAAATTGTTAAAAAGACAGAAATGTATGATTACGAAACAAAGTACATTACAGACTCAACCGAGCTTGTAATGCCGGCAGAGATAAGTCAAGAGACCTCTGACAAAATACGAAGAATGGCGACAGATGCCTTTTTGGCTCTCGATTGCTTCGGCCTTTCGCGTGTGGACTTTTTTATGGACAGACAAACCGGTGAGCTGTTGCTTAACGAAATTAATACTCTCCCGGGATTTACTAATATCAGCATGTATCCCAAACTGTGGGAAAAATGCGGTGTATCTAACAAGGAGCTTATAACAAAGCTTTTAGAGCTGGCACAGCAGCGAAAAAACTAAACGAAAGAAACAAGGTTGGAAAGGAAAGCAGTAAAATGGAAAACAATGCACTGATTGTTTTAAAGGGAAAGCAGGAAATCGACGGCGAAGAAAACTGCTATGAGCTGACAACAATGGGCAACTATACAAAAAAAGGTGATAAGTATTACATATCCTACGAGGGAAGCGAGATAACAGGTTATGAAAACACCCGCACGACCCTAAAGGTTAAAGACGATTATGTGTCGATGATTCGCTTTGGCAAGGCATCTGCCCAGATGATTTTTGAAAAGGGCAGCAAATACTCAGGATATTACAACACACCATACGGCGGTCTGACAGTTGATGTTACAACAAAGGATATACAGGTTGACATTAATGACGACGGCGGAGAATTTAAATTAGATTATTACATACAGTTTAATCACGATGCACCCGTAAGAAACGGTATGCACGTTAAAATCAGGAAGGTAGGTATTGAAGGTGACAGTATACGAACTGACGAAGAATACGCTTAGGGAATGGATTGACGCGGCATTAAATGCTGCTAAGGAAAAAGGTGAAATCAATTTTTCAGAAATTCCCGATTACGTTATAGAAGAACCCAGAGAAAAAGAATTCGGTGATTTTGCAACAAATGCGGCTATGCTTATGGCAAAAGAGGCACGTATGGCTCCGAGAAAGATTGCCGAGACAATTGTTGCAAACCTGAATACAGAAGGAACCTTTATCAGCGAAGTAAGTGTAGCAGGTGCGGGCTTTATTAACTTTAAACTCGACGGCTCTCAGCTTGTCAAGGTTTTAGAGATGATTGACGAGCAAAAAGAAAACTACGGCAGAATCGATATGGGCAAGGGCGAAAAGGTTATGGTCGAGTTTGTAAGTGCAAACCCCACAGGCCCTATGCATATGGGTAATGCTCGTGGCGGTGCACTCGGCGATTGCTTAGCAAGTGTTCTTGACTGGGCAGGCTTTAATGTTTGCCGTGAGTTTTATATTAACGATGCAGGCAATCAGATTGAAAAATTTGCAAATTCTTTAGAGGCTCGCTATATTCAGGCTCTAAAGGGCGAAGATGCCGTAGAATTTCCTGAGGATGGATATCAGGGCGAGGACATTCGTGTTCACGCAAAAAACTTTATAGAAATAAACGGCGACAAATATTTAGAAACATCGCAGGAAGAGCGAAAAGCAGCGTTGGTAGATTATGCTCTTGCACTTAACATCGCGGCTTTAAAAACCGATTTGGAAAAGTACCGTATCTATTACGATGTATGGTTCCACGAAAGCGACCTTCATTCAAACGGCAAGGCTCGTGAGGTGGTTAAAGAGCTGACCGAAAGAGGTCACACCTACGAAAAAGAGGGCGCGATATGGTTTCGTGCTACCGATTTTGGCGAAGAAAAAGACGAGGTTTTAGTTCGTGCAAACGGATTTTTAACATATTTTGCAGTTGACGTGGCTTATCATCGCAATAAGTTAGTTGACCGCGAATTTAAAACCGCAATAAATATCTGGGGTGCAGACCATCACGGTCACGTTGCCCGTTTAAAAGCGGCTTTGGCGGCATTAGGTCTTGACAGCGACCGTTTAGAGGTTATTTTAATGCAGCTTGTTCGTCTTGTTCGTGGCGGCGAGGTTGTAAGAATGTCAAAAAGAACAGGAAAATCAATCACATTAAACGACCTTTTAGAAGAAACCAGTATCGATGCGGCAAGATTTTTCTTCAATATGCGTCAGGCAAACAGTCATTTCGATTTTGACTTAGAGCTGGCTGTTGAGCAGTCTAACGAAAATCCTGTTTTCTATGTTCAGTATGCTCACGCAAGAATCTGCAGTATTCTTCGTTTAATGGCACAAGAAAATGTTAATGTTAAGCCGGCAAAAGATGTTGATTTAAAATTGCTTTCTTGTGAACAAGAGATAGATTTAATGAAGCTGTTAGCAAGATTCCCGGAAGAAATACGTGCTGCGGCAATCGGTCGTGAGCCGAGCCGTATGACAAGATACGTAATGGAGCTTGCGGCAGGCTTCCATACATTCTATGGTGCTTGCAGAGTGAAAACTGACGATCAAGCATTAATGGACGCACGCCTAGTGCTTGTTAACGCAACAAAAACAGTAATTAAAAATGCTCTTACACTTCTTTCTATCGAAGCACCGGAGCAGATGTAATTTTGTGTGATATTTTTCAGGTTGGCGCATATAATCAGGAGGAAACTAAAGTGAAAAGATTAAGTAAAAAAGTTTTGGCAATTTTATTAAGCTGCAGTACGTGCATAGGCTGTGCTATGCCTGTGTTGGCTGAAAATGCGCAACCAAACGAGACCTTAGAGTCAAGCTACATTAAAGCAATAGTTGACGAGGTCACTGACAGATATCGCTTTGAGGCTGACAAAGAAGAGCTTTACGAGGCGGTTATTGACTATGTTATGAGTGAAAATCCTGAGCTTTTAGAGGGCGCAATAGATGCCGCTACAAGCGGTCTTGACAAATACTCGGGATATATGGACAGAGAAAGTCTTGCAGGTTTTGGTGACTATATTGACCAGAACTATGTTGGTATAGGTATTGAAATAGTCCGTGAGCCGGGATATTTAGAGGTTGCAAGTGTTTTAAACGGAGGACCTGCAGAGGCGGCAGGCTTTAAAGTCGGTGATAAAATTATCGCAATTAACGGCGAGGATGCAACGGGCTTTAGCATTGATATGGCGGCAAGCAAGGTGCGCGGCGAAAAAGGCACAGAGGTTTCGATTACTGTCTTGCGTGGCGGTCAAACGATAACCCTTACGGCAAAACGTGCCGAGGTTTTGGCATCTACTATCCACTATGCAAAAGATGATAATGTAGGATACATAAAAATTTCAAAGTTCAATTCATCTACTCCGATAGAATTAGAAAAAGCACTTGCTTATTTTGATAATCATGCAGTAAAGCAGCTTGTTTTTGATGTAAGAGATAATCCGGGCGGAGAGTTAATGGGGCTTTTAAAATGTCTGTATCAGCTTGTTCCTCAGGGAAAATTGCTTACTAAAATTGATTATAACGGCGACGATATGGATATTTCGTACTACTCAAAGGCAACCTTTAAAACAACCGACAGAAAAATGGTGGTTTTAATAAACGAAAACAGTGCCAGTGCGGCAGAGCTGTTTGCAGGAGCAATAAGAGATAACGGTCTGGGTATTTTAATGGGCGAGCGTTCTTACGGCAAAGGAACAGTTCAGGAGTTTTTGGGCCTTAAAAGTATGGGTGGCTTACAGCTTGGTGATATTAAACTGACGGTTGCCGAATATTCACTTGCCGGCGGAGATTTTATCCATAAAATAGGAATAGAGCCGGATGTCAGAATAAAAAACGAATTATCGCCTTTAGTTACCGAAGAATTTAAACCTATAACATTTGATGCTAAGTTTAGGTTGGGTGACAGCGGAGATTCAATTTTGGCAATTAAACAAAGGCTTAATGCTTTAGGATATCAGGTCGGCGAGGTAAACGGCGAGTTTGATAAAGAGCTTGAGCTGGCTACATACAGCTTTCAGGAGGATGCAGGTCTTTATCCTTACGGGGTTATGGATATTACAACACAGAATTTTTTAAACAATATTGCTAACGAAGCAAAGGTACTCAATGATTTACAGCTCGATTCAGCAATGGATTACTTTAAAGAAAAGGCGGTAAAATAAGATGTGCAAAAACAAAATCATTTCGCTTTGCGTGGCTTTTACATTAATATTTTCCAGCTCGTTTTTAACAATAAGCTCCCAGAAGGCATACAGCGCATCTGTCCAGGACAGAATAAATCAGGCAACAAAGGATAAACAAGCTGCACTTGACAAAATTAATAAAAGTAAAGAAAAAAAGGCAGAAATTATGTCTCAAAAGGAAAAAATTGACCACGAAATCGATCTTTTGCAGGCAGAGCTTGATGAAATAGATGCTATAATAAACGAGGCAGAGCAGGGCATTGCTCAAAAAGAGCAGGAAATTAAGGATTATGAGCTTAAAATTGAAAGCAACGATGCTGATTTTCGTAAAAGATTAAGAGCCATGGATGAAAATAACAGCGCAAGCTATATAGATATTCTGCTCGAGGCAAAAAGTCTTTCCGACTTTTTTATAAGGCTCGAGACGGTACGCGAAATTACAGAGCACGACCAGGCTGTTATAAACGAAATGATTGCCTTAAAAAAGGGCGTTGAAGAGATAAGAAACGAACTTGTTTTAAAGCGCGATGAGCAAAAAGAAGCACGCTCACTCGTAAGTGATAAAAAAAGTGTGTTAGATGCAAAGGTTGCAGAGCAAAATTCAATTATTTCTAAAATAAACAGTGATATTAATTTGCAGGAAAAACTGTACGAAGAATCTAAAAAGCTTGAAGAACAGCTTAAAAACAGCATTCGCTCAAGCCTTTCTACCTCGTCATCGGCAGGTTCAAAATACACCGGCGGAAAATTTGTTTTCCCAGCTCCAAGTATGATTTATATGAGCTCACCGTACGGATACAGAACACATCCTGTAACGGGAGTTAAGTACAAATTCCATTCAGGAGTTGACCTTGCCGCTCCGCAAGGAAGTAACGTTTTGGCAGCAGAGGCAGGAACGGTGCGTATGGCAGGCTGGAACGGTGGTTATGGCTACTGTGTTATTATTGACCATGGCGATGGTGTTGCCACTCTGTATGGACACAACTCGAAGCTTTTGGTTTCGGCAGGACAGAAGGTTAGCCGCGGTCAGGTTATAGCAAAGGTTGGCTCTACAGGTGTTTCGACTGGACCGCATTTGCATTTTGAGGTTTTAATTAACGGTTCTACAACCAATCCTGCGCCATACATAGGCTTATAAAATCAGATTGACAATATTTCATAGGGAGATGCAGGTAATTTGTATAAAAAAAAGCATTTGATAATTACGGCAATAATTACAGCTGTATTCGTGTTTTTAACTACTTCATTTTTTCATATAAAACGTGAATTTGAATCAATAAACAAAGTTTCGCGTGCGCGGGATATCATTCAGAATTATTATGTAGATCCGCTTACTAAAGAGCAGATTGACAAAATGGATGATGCGGCAATTTCGGCAATGGTTAAAAGCTTAAATGACCCATACAGCTCATACTTAAATACAGAGGATTTTAAAGACTATAAAGAGGATAATGAAGAAGAATATGTTGGAATAGGTATTTCGGTTACATTTACAGCAAAGGATAACTCTATGATTGTAATGTCACCTTATGATAATTCTCCTGCTCAAAAAGCGGGTATTGTTCCGGGTGACAAAATACTTAGTGTTAATGGTGTTAAGGTAACGGCTGATACCTACAATGACATTATTGAAGCAATAAAGGACGAAAATGCTCCCGAGGGCGAAGAACTGGTTTTGGTTATTGAAAGGGATGAGCCAAAACAAGAACTTGAGATTATAGTTAAAAGAGAAAAGGTTGCAATTCAGACCGTTTCGTCAAAAATGTATGCTTCGGGTGTGGGATATATACGTATTTCTCAGTTTATAAACAGCACCGAGCAGGATTTTAAAAACGCATTAGATAAGCTTTGTAAAGAAGGTATGAAAGGACTCGTTATCGATTTAAGAAATAATCCGGGCGGATATGCACATACGGTTATATCAATGGCTGATATGCTGCTTCCTGAGGGAAATATTGCATACTTAGAGGACAGCAAGGGTAATAAGGAATATTTTAAATCAGATAAAAATGAGCTGGGTCTTCCTATGGTTGTTTTAATAAACGGCGGAACTGCCAGTGCGGCAGAGCTTTTAGCAGGAAGCATTCAGGCATACGGCTTGGGCACATTAGTCGGCGAAAAAAGCTTCGGTAAGGCAATAGGTCAGTCGCCTATTCCGCTTACAAATTCTTCGGCAATTTACCTTACTCATGCAAGATATTATACACCCAAGGGTGAGTGTATTGATAAAAAAGGCATAGAGCCTGATGTTAAAATTGAGTTGCCGACAGAGCTTTACAGTCGTTTGAATTTACTGACTTTAAGTGAGGATGTTCAGCTTGCGAAAGCATTGGAACTAATGAAAGAAAAAGTCGGTGCCTAAATAACACAAGAAAAATGATATAGGAGAGAAGGATATGAGCTACACTATTTTATTTTCGGTAATATACAGTCTGATATTTATACTGCTATACCGATTTGTATCAAACACATCAAATGCTGTGGGGAGCATTGGACGTAAAAGAACATATAAAGACTATCTTCCTTATGCTGTCGGTTTTATTCTGATTTTTATTTTAGAGCTTTCAATTTCGACAATAATAAGAGGACACAGGTCAGATATAGGACTTTTCAGAGCTTGGGCGGCATTTGGCGAGAAGCATAAGATGAGTGAGTACTATAAAACCGACCTGTATGTTGACTATCCGCCGGCATATCTTATTATACTTTACGGTGTCGGTAAGTTAGCTGAGCTTTTTGGTATAGACAGCAAAAGTGATGCTTTTATAGTTATGATTAAGTTCATACCTATTTTGTGCGATTCTATCTTTTCTATATTAATTTTTACTATGGCAAAGGACAAATTCGGCTTAGAAAAAGCCGGTGTACTTTCGTTGATGACGGCAATTAACCCGACTATGATAGTAAACTCTGCAATCTGGGGTCAGGTAGACAGCTTTGGTCTTATGATTATTCTTGCAATGCTGTTTACACTTTATAACAAACAGTATGTGGCATCTTGTGCTCTGTTTGCATACAGCTTTTTAACAAAGCCGCAGATGATAATATTTGCACCGCTTATAGGTTTTACATTACTTTTTGATTTAATTGAAATTTATAATGATAAACCTAAAAGAGAAAAAATGATTTTAAATTTTGTATTATGTATTTTAGCAATGCTTGCAGTTTTATTAATTGTGCCGTTGCCGATAGTCGGAACAGATTACAATCTTTTAATCGAACGTTATATGCATGCGGCGGGCAAATATCCGTATTACACACTAAACGCATCTAACTTTTATGCAGCCTTTGGTCTTAACTGGAAAAAACTGACCGAAACATTCTTTTTTGCTACAGGAAAAGAGTGGGGCTTTGCGTTTATAGTAATTATTTCGCTGACTGTTGGTTATGTTACTTATCGCATTAAGGACAGAAAAAAGATATTTTATCTGGGAGCATTTACTGTTGCGGGAATTTATATGTTTGCGCACACGATGCACGAAAGATATTTATATGCGGCAATTCCGCTACTTTTAGTTATCTATATTTTAACAAATGACAAAAGAATGCTAGCACTTTATGGCGGATTTTCGGTCATAAACTTTATAAACGTTGCAAGGGTACTGCAATACAGCTTAACAAAGGAATTTATCTACGGCGATGATATAGGCTTTATCACAGTTTCGTGGATACATCTTATTCTGTTTGTTTTAATGCTGATATATGGCTATCAGTCCCTGTTTTTAAATAAAAAAGAGGGATTTATTCCTGAGATATTTTTGAAAAAAACGGCTAAAATCCAACCGGAGATGAAAAATATTGAGATTGAAGAAGCTGTGAAGCCGTCGAGCGATAAAACGAATAATGAAAAAGAAACCAAGAATAAAAAACAAAGAAAAATTGTATTCCAAAAGCAAGAAAAGCCTGTTAAAATAACACGAAAAGATGTGCTTATTATGGCAGGAATAACTTTAGTATATTCGATTTTTGCCTTTTATAATCTTGGTTCTATGAATGTGCCCGAAAACGGATGGTACGTAAAAGACGCGGGCGAAGAGGTAGTATTCGACTTCGGAGAAAAGAGCGAGCTTAATAATCTTTATATGTATCCCGGCTGGATAGACAGACGTGAGGGCGACAGAAAAGTAAAAAGAAATTTAGATTTTGAAATCTCGGATGACGGAGAAAACTGGGAAAGCTTAGGCGAGTCATTTGAAATTAAATCTGTATGGAAATGGGTTGTTATGCCCATTGAAAAAGAGGCGCGATTTATAAAAATGACCTGCGATGACGGCAGATTTTATATAAACGAGCTTGCATTTTACGGTGAAACAGAGGCAGACTATATAAAACCGGTTTCTGTTGACTGCAACGATGAGAATGTAGGGGCACTTTTAGATGAAAAAGATAAAATCGCCTACGAACATTCTTGGTATGACAGCACGTATTTTGACGAGGTTTACCATCCGCGTACTGCTTATGAATATTTAGAAAACCACTATCCGCCTTACGAGAACACACATCCCCCGCTTGGAAAGGTTATTATTTCGTGGGGTATCGCTCTGTTCGGTATGAATCCGTTTGGTTGGAGATTTTTCGGCACATTGTGCGGTGTGTTAATGGTTCCTATGGCATATATGCTCGGAAAAAGATTGTTTAAAACTGAGTTTTACGCATTTTGTACTGCGATTTTATTTACATTTGATTTTATGCATCTGTCGCAGACAAGAATTGCAACAATAGACTCTTTTACAGCATTTTTTGTTATGGGTATGTACTATTTTATGTACAGATACATCTCGCAAAGCTTTTATCATGCAGGTGTTAAAAAGACCTTGCCGTCGCTGTTTATGTCAGGCTTGTTTTTTGGCTTGGGCGCGGCAACAAAATGGCAAGGCATTTATGCGGGAGCAGGACTTGCGTTTTTATTCTTTGCAAGCATATTCCGTAGATATTTAGAATATAAAGAGGCACAAAAATCAAAAAATGCAGACCCCGAAATGAAGCGTATTGCAGAAAGCTTTGTTCCCATGGCAACTCAGTCGATATTATGGGCAGCATTATTTTTCGTGGGAGTTCCTTTGGTTGTATATTTTGCCTCATATCTTCCTATTATTGTAGGAACAAAGGCAGGCTTTAAGTATATAATAAATAACCAGAAAACTATGTTTAACTATCATAGCGGATTAGAGTCAACACATCCGTATGGCTCTTCATGGTGGAGCTGGCCTCTTGATTGGCGTCCTCTTTATGCATACGCCCCGAACAGAAGCTTTATTCCTAAAGGTACATCTATGGGAATATCGTCGTTTGGTAATCCGCTCATATGGTGGATGACCATTCCTACAATGATTGCGGCAATAGTAAAAACAGTAAAGAAAAAGGGCGACAACGAGCTGGCACTGATTTTAGCAGGCTTTGGAGCAATGTATCTGCCCTGGGTATTGGTAACACGTGTGGCATTTATTTACCACTTCTTCCCATGTGTGATTTTTGTTGTTTTGGCAACAGTATATTTCATGCGCGAAATTATAAGCCGTTATCCTAATGCTAAAAAGTTTGCTTATGTTTATCTGATAGCGGTTGTTGTACTGTTTGTACTTTTCTATCCGGTGCTTACCGGTATGGCAGTGCCGACTTCATATGTTGAAGGATTAAAATGGTTGCCTAAATGGGTGTTGGGATAATAAAGCCTTGCAAAACAAAGACGGAGGAAGCTTATGAGTGAAGAAAAAAATACCATAGAAGGACGCAATCCTGTGTTCGAGGCATTGCGTTCGGGTATGCCTATAGACAAAATTTTAATCAGCGAGACCGCTAAGCGCGAGGCATTGGGTAAAATATTATCGGCGGCAAAGGAGCGTAAAATTCCTGTGCAGACCGTTCGTCCGCAAAAGCTTGCCGAGCTTGCCGAAACAGAGGCAAGTCAGGGTGTTATCGCAATTTGTGCGGCGGCACAGTATGTAACGGTTGATGATATTTTAGCAAAAGCCAGCGAAAAGGGCAAGCCGCCGTTTGTTATAATCGCAGACGAAATTACAGACCCTCATAACTTAGGAGCAATAATCAGAACTGCAAATGCGGCAGGTGCAGACGGTGTTATAATTCCTAAAAACCGCTCTGCAGGCATTGGGGCAATAGCAGCAAAAACCTCGGCAGGAGCAACGAGCTATACTCCGGTTGCCAGAGTAACAAATCTGGCACAGACAATTGATAGCTTAAAAGAACACGGCTTGTGGGTTATGGGTGCAGATATGAGCGGCGATGATATGTACAGCAGCAATTTAACAGGAGCAATTGCGCTGGTAGTAGGCTCAGAGGGCAAGGGCATCAGCCGTTTAATTAAAGAAAAATGCGATTTTATGGTGCGTATTCCGATGTTTGGCGAAATAAATTCGCTCAACGCATCGGTTGCGGCAGCAGTTTTAATGTACGAGATTGTACGTCAACGTGAAACAAAATAGAAACTGAAAGGACTTATTTTTATGTATATTGGTGTGGATTTGGGCGGTATTAATATTGCTGCTGGTTTAGTAGATGATGAGTATAATATAATTAATAAAAGCTCGGTGCCAACCGGCAGAACCCGCAGTTTTGAAGAAATTATGAAGGATATGGCAGATTTATGCTTAAAGGTTACAGAAGATGCAGGATATAAAATGTCAGACGTTAAGTGCATAGGAATAGGTGCTCCCGGAACAACTGATGATGAGGGAAAAGGTATAGTTTATGCAAATAACCTTGACAGCTTTTTAAATGTAAGCCTTGAATCAGAAATTCAAAAGTATTTTCATGGTATGCCCGTATATGTTGAAAACGATGCAAATGCGGCAGCATATGGAGAAATGCTGGCAGGTGCAGCAAAGGATTCTCATTCGGCGGTTATAATCACGTTAGGAACGGGTGTAGGTGGCGGAGTTATTATAAATAACAAAATTTTTTCCGGATTTAATCATGCCGGCAGCGAGCTTGGTCATATGGTTATAGTAAAAGATGGTGTGGAGTGCACCTGTGGAAGAAAGGGCTGTTTTGAGGTATATGCTTCGGCAACGGCATTAATTCGCGAAACTGCTGAGGTTATTGCTGAATATCCTGACAGCATTATTCACGAGATGGTTGAGAAAAATTCAAACAAAATCAGTGGAAAAACTGCATTTATCGCAGCAAAACAAGGTGACGCAGCAGGTAAAAAAATAGTTGAGCAATTTATTGAATATTTGGGTATTGGCGTTTCTAATGTTATTAATATACTTCAGCCTGAGATAGTTGTAATAGGCGGTGGCATAAGCAAAGAGGGCGAAAATTTGTTAGTGCCTTTGCGTGAGTATGTTAAGAGAAATATCTATACTAAAGAAGGCCCCATAACGAAGATTATGGCTGCAAAGCTTGGTAATGACGCAGGAATTATCGGTGCGGCAATGTTATGGAAACAAGAAAAATAAAGCAGTTGAATAAAATAAGCGGTTGCATTAGCAACCGCTTATTTTATTCATTATATGTCTGCTTATATCTACCATCATTTTTGCTCCCATAGGATAAAGCTCTTTTGGCAGGGGTTTTAAAAAGTTACCGGCCTCGAGTGTAAAATCACCTTCATAATTTATATCCTTTAATGCTTTGGCTATGCTGTCCCAGTCAGCAAAACCTCCGTAATACGGCATGGTGTGCAGGTCTTTTGAACCGTCTACATCGTGCACGTGCAGAGCTTTAAGACGTTTATTACCAAGAGCCATTATAAATTCTGCCGGATCCTGACGAACTAAAAGTGCATGACCAATATCAAGGCAGGCAACAAAACAGTCGCTGTTTAATTCATCTAAATATTTTATAAACTCTTCCGGTTTAGAGCAGGTGGAATCTACAAGTA
This sequence comes from Clostridia bacterium, assembly GCA_045595745.1. Taxonomy (GTDB): domain Bacteria; phylum Bacillota; class Clostridia; order UBA1381; family UBA9506; genus RGIG1666. Next base: position 12,799 of record JAZOBB010000080.1, read on the forward strand.
CTCCGCCGTTTATGAACCATTTGCCCATAAACATATTTTCAAGAGCCACTTTTACGCCATACTCTTCGCAGTACGGTCTGAATATGTTGTAAAACTTAATATTTGCATCAAAAAGAAGTTCGCCGTCGGCGATATCGGTAGATTTTAAAGGGTGCACTACTATTGTTTTAACACCTAAAAGTGCAGAATTTTTAATGCACTGTATTATATCGCCGATATATTTATCCATTTCTTCTTTAGTTTGAGGATGCCTAAACGGTGCGTGTGCCTGATTAAAAATCATTCCTTTATTTTCGGCATATTGCCTTAAATTCTTAAAAAAGTCAGAAGATGT
>JAZOBB010000081.1:0-4963 GCA_045595745.1 Clostridia bacterium
CGACCTTTATGTAAAGGCAGCTGCTGTTTGCGGATTTCCTTTAATAAGTCTTTACACAGCATTTTTAGAGTATTGCGAAAATAAAAATATAGAGCTGGATTCTTTGCTGTTTGACGGGCTGCATCCAAACGATGCAGGCTATGATGTAATATTTAAGTTACTTTTAAAAGAACTGGGTATAGCAAGAAAAGTTGTTTGAAAAAACACATAAAAAGGAGCTATAAAATGAATATTCAAGAAGAATGTATATTGGCAGCAACTGATTTAATAGAAAAAGCGAAGCTTAAAAAAGGTGATATAGTCGTAGTGGGATGCTCTACAAGCGAAGTTTTGGGCAGCAGAATAGGAACCGACTCAAGTCCTGAGACTGCAAAGGTTTTGTTCGAAAGTCTATACGGCGTTTTTAATGAAAAGGGGATATTCGTTGCGGCGCAGTGCTGTGAGCATTTAAACCGTGCAATAATTATTGAAAAAGAGGCAGCTGAGTTTATCGAAACGGTAAATGTTGTTCCTGCACCAAAGGCAGGCGGTTCTTTTGCAACCGAAGCATATAAGCATTTTAAAGATCCGGTAGCGGTTGAAGAAATTAAGGCTGATGCCGGAATCGATATAGGTGCAACGTTAATAGGAATGCATCTTAAAAAAGTCGCTGTTCCTGTAAGACTTAATGTTAAAACAATAGGCGAGGCACAGGTTACAGCGGCAAGAACAAGACCTAAATTTATAGGTGGCGCAAGAGCAAATTACGATGAAAATTTATTATAATTAACAAAAAGAAGGTTTAATATGGAAAGTTTGCGTTTATCATTCGAGGCTGTAACACCGATTTTTTTGTTGATGCTTTTGGGTTATGCATTAAGAGAATTTAAGATTGCAGAAAAAAAGACGTTTGATGCAATTAACGGACTGATTTTTAAGATTTTTTTACCTGTTCTTTTGTTTTATAATATTTACAAAACAGAATCATCTCAGGTGTTTGATGCAAAGCTGGTTTTGTTTACTTTTGTCAGTATTTTTTTGGTTTTTGTAATCGGAATTTTAGTTGTAAAAGGTATAACGAAGGACAATGCAAAACGTGGGGTAATGCTGCAAGGCTTTTTCAGGTCTAATTATGCCATTTTAGGTATTCCGCTTGTAAATTACATATGCGGGGAAAAATCAGGTGCACTTTCATCGCTTATGGTGGCTGTTGTAGTTCCGCTTTTTAACGTGTTATCGGTAATAAGTCTTGAAATTTTTAAGGAAAATAAAATAGAATTTAAAAAAATAATTAAAGGCATATTACTAAATCCGTTGATTATAGGTTGTATTTTAGGTATTTTTGCTTTTGTTATAAAGCTAAAACTGCCGATGGTTTTAGAAAAGACAGTTTCTGATATTTCTAAAATTGCATCGCCTTTGGCAATAGTGGTTTTAGGTGCTAGCTTTACCTTTTCGGGAATTAAAGGTTATTTTAAAGAAAACCTGATTACTGTGTTCATAAAGCTGGTTTTAGTACCGCTTGTAATGCTGTCTGTTGCCGCAATGCTCGGGTTTAAAGGAGAGGCTTTTGCTTGCTTATTAGTCCTTTTCGGTGCTCCTGTGGCAGTATCATCTTTTGCGATGGCTCAGCAAATGGGCGGAGATGAAAAGCTTGCAAGTCAGGTTGTTGTCATATCGTCGGCAGCTTGCATAGTTACATTATTTGTGTGGATATTTATTTTCGGGTATCTTGGTTTTATTTAAAATTTTAACTAAAAGAGGGGCAAGGTTATGAGAAAAAAACTTCAGGACAAAATGTTTGAAATCAGTTATATGTTCGAGCTTTTAATATCGGTAATAGTTGGTATCGGTATTTTAATATGTTCAGTGCGCCTTATTATGGATACAATAGGTTCATCTATTTTTAATGATGGCGCAAGTGCTTTAGTAGAAATATTAGACGGTGCGATTATTTTGGCAATTGGTGCAGAACTTATTAAAATGCTCTGTAAGCATACTCCCGAAACCATTATTGAAGTTTTGGCATTTGCGCTGGCTCACCATCTTATAATAGGTCATGCATCTGCGTTAGAAAATTTTATTACGGTTTTAGCCATTGCGGCCTTGTTTGCTGTAAGAAGATTTTTACTTAACCGTCACGATATGGTAGAAACTCCTGACGGTTTGGTAGAGGTTGAAGAAATATCGGCAGTTGACGAACAAACCATTAGTTTTTAAAAATCAGGTTATCTAAAGGAGATGAATATAAATGGCGGAAAACGGTTTTCCGACTCCTAAACAGGTATTAAATATTGCTACATATTTAGGTTATTGTATGTTAAGACATGGGGCAGAAATAAGCAGAGTAGAGGATACTGCGCACAGAATATGTATGGCATATGGGGCAACAGAGGCTCATGTTTTTGCCATATATTCAACAATAATTGTTTCGATATCGTATGGCGACGAAATGCTCACACAAACCCGACGTGTAACATCAATAAGCACCAATTTAGACAGAGTAGACAAATTAAATGATTTGTCACGAAAAATTTGTGCCGAAAAACCTGATTATGCCGAAGCCATAAAAGAAATTGATGGAGTAGAGGTAAGGAAGCTATATCCGCCCAAATTATCGATTTTGGCATACGCTCTTATTTCAGGCTCATTTGCACTTTTCTTTGGAGGACACGCAATTGATGGTGTGGTAGCCGCAGGGGTCGGAGTAGTGGTGCGCTTAGTGATGATGCTGCTTGAATATTTAAGGGTAGCTCCGTTTATCACAACCATGGCAGCAAGTGCCGTTGTTACAGCAGTGTCATATCTGGCAAATTATTTGATTCCGGGACTAAATGTAGATACAATAATTATAGGTATTTTAATGAACTTAGTCCCCGGTGTTGCTATTACAACCAGTCTGCGAGATTTTCTTTCGACAGATTATATGTGCGGTATGTCGCGACTTACCGAGGCTCTTTTAACAGCTACGGCAATAGCGATTGGAGCATCTGTTGTGTTGTTGTGGCAATAGGCTGTATTTAAAAAAGAAAGGGGTATATTATGAATGCTTTTGTAATACCTTGTATAGCGGCTTTTGCAGCAAGTGTAGGCTTTTCAATTTTATATGAGATTCGCGGTAAAAAGATTGTTATAGCATCACTTTGTGGATTTTTTGCGTGGGCAGCATATCTTTTAACATATCGTATATGGGGAATGGAAATCTTCTCATATTTTATTGCCGGCTCAGTTGTAGCTCTTTATTCAGAGCTGGCGGCATATCTGTTTAAAAATCCGGTAACACTTTTTTTAACACCCGGTATAATTCCTACCGTTCCGGGACTTACTATTTATCATACCATGCAGGCATGCCTGTATGGAGATACAGAACGATTTTTAGAATACGGAATTAAGACCCTTAAAATTGGCGGCGCAATAGTGCTGGGGCTTATTTTGGTATCATCTATTTGGAGAATGGGACGTGCTATAATCGGTCGTTTGTGCAGAAAAATAGTAGAAGAATAGAATAAAGCTCTAAGGAAAATCCTTAGAGCTTTATTCTATTTTAGACGGCGTTTTTGTTCATACTTATCCTTAGTAGCCTGACCACCGCGAATGTGACGCGTGGCCTTGTTTTCATCTAAAATTTTTTTTGTTTCCTGAGCGAGCGAACGGTTTACAAACCAAAGTCGTTCTGTTATATCTTTATGTACTGATAGATGAACATTGATACTTTTCATCAAGTCCTATGTCTGCAAGGAGCCTTAAATATATGTCAATATGTCCGTCTTGATCCACTTCAATTCTGTCTATGACACGCTTTATCATCTCGTTGGTAATCTCTGCAGTACTCAGAATATCGCCTATACTCTTAAATGTATCAGTAAGCCCATATTCAAGCTTATCCGCCTGTGTGATGCCGAACCTCACCATCTTAATTTTCTCTTCCAGCTTTTTAATTTCGGCATTGGTGGAATCGGTCTTTTGTTTTAAATCTTCCATAGAGATAACCTCATTGTCATACATATCCACATATCTCTGTCGGCTCTTTTTGAGTTTCTCTATCTCTTTTGCTATCTCTTTTTCGGTTTTAAGATTTTGGTGCATTGGCTCGTAATTCTTGTTAAAGTCTTTGATTATTTTCTTAATAACCTTTTGCTTGTCCTCAATTAAGCATGTAAGATATTTCTTGATAGAATCAAGTAACTCACCCTCATCTATTACCGTCTTGTTGTTGCAAGAATCTGCTCCGTTGATATTCCGCCCACAACATACCCACGTGTATTTATAACCGCTTTTCACCTTTCGTTTTGCTTGCCTGAAGAAGTGTCCGCAGTCAGTACATTTAAGCAGAGTGCTGAATACATGCTTACAGTCCTTTCGCTGTCCCTGTGAGAATTTTTGTTTGTTTATTTCCATCTTCTTTTGAGCAAGTTCAAAGGTGTTCATATCTATAATCGCAAGGTCAGGTCTCTCAGTAACTTTCCATTCTTCTTCGGGTTTATAAATTCTGTCGCCTGTCAGAAAATCCTTTACTTCTTCTTTGCCATTAATGATAATTCCGCAGTACATTCTGTTAGTGAGGATTCTGCAAATTCCGTTTTGGGTCCACTTGCATCCTCGCTTTGTCTTTATATTTTCTTCATTTAGGATTTTTGCGATTTTGCTTGCGCCATATTCTTCATTTATGTACATTTTATATATTCGCCGTACTACATTTGCTTCGAAGGTGTTAATATTTAGGTTAAAGTAATCGCCGATAGTCTTGTCATAACCGAATATGATGTTTGGTACTCTGCCTTTTTCTGCATTAAGGCTTTTGCTGAACTTAATTCTTTTGGATGTATTTTCGCTTTCCTGCTGTGCTACCATCGCAAGCATGGTTAGCACCAATTCTCCGTCTTCGGTTGACAAATTAGTGTTTACGAATACAACCGGGATTCCTATAGCTTTCAGTTCTCTTATTGATTGCAGAAAGTCCACCACGTTTCTTGCCATTCTCGAT
>JAZOBB010000082.1:0-16395 GCA_045595745.1 Clostridia bacterium
ACTGCATTATCATACAATCGAAAAAGAACGAGCAGGCAATTCAAATCAGGTGCTTGATGACATATGGAGCTACTCTGGGTCTAAAAACGGCGGATATGAATATGAGCTGCTTGACGAAATGTTTTATTTTTATCATATTGCTCATATGGCAAAGCACTTTGAAAACGGCGGCTGCGGTGTTCGCTCGTTTATAGATTTGTGGATATTAAACCATAAGCTGGAGTTTGACCCGAAAAAACGGGAAGAGCTTTTAAAAAAGGGCGATTTAGTCAAATTTGCAAAAGAGGCAGAGGAACTTTGTGAAATATGGCTGTCTGAAAAAGAATCAAATCCCTTTTCTGATATGCTAAGCGATTTTATTTTATCGGGCGGAGTATACGGAAACCTGACCAATATTGTTGCTATACATCAGCAGAAAAAAGGCGGAAAAGGAAAGTATATGCTATGGCGAATTTTTCAGCCATATGATGTTATTAAAGATCAGTTTCCTGTATTGCAAAAGCACAAATGGCTGCTGCCGTTTGTTGAGGTATACCGTTGGTTTAAGGTGGTTTTGGGCAGCAGATTTAAAAGGTCTTTAAAAGAGATAAAAACCAATAGCAATATGTCGCACGAAGCACAAATTGCGGCACGAGAATTGTTAAAAAGACTGGGACTGTAATCTTATTTTATAAGGGGTTGAATGAGCTGAAAAGATATAAATGGATATTTATTTTTGCTCTGTGCGTTATTCTGACTATGGCATATATTTTTAGCAATTCTTTAAAAACTCAGGAAAAGTCAAATGATACAAGCAAAAATATTACAGAACAGATTAAGCCTATTATAGACCCCGAGGATAAGATTCCTGAGGAAGAGCTAAACCACAAACTACGAAAAACCGCGCATTGCATTGAATTTGGTGTTTTGGGCATTTTTTTAGCTCTGCTTTTTGACAGTATTAAAAAATGCTTTAACAAAACAGATATTTTTGCACCTTTAATGCTTGCTCTATCTGCCGCGGTGGCAGATGAGTATATTCAAACCTTTAACGACAGGGGCAGTCAGGTCGAAGATGTTTTGATTGACTTAGGCGGTGCGGCAGTCGGAATATTTATTGTTGGTTTAATTTTGTTTTTTATTAGAATACAAAAAAGAAAACATATAAAATAAAATCATCGGCAGTATTAATACTGCCGATGATTTTATTTTATCTACTGCGTCTGTACTCAGATGGAGTGCAATCATAATACTTTTTAAATGCTTTGTAAAAACCTTTAAGCGAGTTATATCCAACCTTTTGTGAAATATCTGATATTGACATATTGCCTGCTTTAAGAAGATTAGTCGCGGCTTTAATTCTTTTTTGAGTTATGATTTCTTTGTATGTGCATCCGTAGTTAGCCTTTATAATGCGGTTTAACTGTCTTGCGCTTAAATGCAGCTGATTTGCAAGCTCGCTAAGTGAAATATTTTGCGTATAACAAGCAGATATAAGATTGTGCAGCTTATGAGTTCGGCTTACTGTATCTTCTGAAAGAGCATCGTAAGATGGCTTTAAAGGTTCTTGATTCAAAAGCTCAATAAGATTAACAATAAACTCGTGAAAATAAAGCGAATGTTTAAAATGGTTTTCGCTTTTAATGCATTCGGTAAGTTTTTTTAAAATTTCATAAATAGAAAAGGCATTGCTCGTGTGAATAAGTGTTCCGCCTAAAAGTTTTGCTAAGGTGTCATAAAGGCGGCTGTCGCTTTTAACACTGTTTTGTTCAAAGAAAAAATTGATGCATAATCTTGCTGTGCCTTTGTCATCTAAAATGGTATTATGCATAAGCTTTGGCGGCACAATAATAAGACTGTCTTTTTTATATTCAAACGTAGTTTCTTCAATGGTTACCTTAAAATTTCCCGAAAGAACATAAAAAACCTCGTAAGATGAATGAAAGTGCATAGGCTCTAAGGCTCTTTTCGGGTCGGGCTTAGACTCGTTTATACCCGTGCCTGTTAAAAGAGTAAAGTGCACATTTTCAATATCAATATGCGTTTGTATAAAATCGGATTGCTCAGCTATAAGTGAGTTCATTTTTTTCACCTCATAAAAAATATATCACATTACATCTAAAAAGTCTATATTTTTTGTACTAATCGGACATTTAAAATTTTATAAGTCGCGAAATGGTATAGAAATTGGCAAAAAAATATATTAAAATAAGGGCAATAAAGATTAAAAGGGGATAGAAAATTGACAAAAAAAGAAAAGCTTTTCGAGCTTATATTAGTTGGTGTGACTTTTGTGCTTATTTTAGCTACAGGCATAATTTTTAAGCAAAGTTTTTTTAGAATTTTGCCGCTTTTTATATCGCTTATAGTTATGATTTTACAATCAAGGGTAAGCTCAATAGGGTTTTTAATGGGCGGTATTAACTCCATTTTATATGCAATTGTTTATTTGGGCTTTGGACTTTATGCATCGGCGGCGTATGCTTTTTTTGTATCGTTTCCTATGCAGCTTATGACGTTTATTAACTGGCGAAAAAGACCGTATGGCAAATCAACTATCTTGCGCAAGCTAAGCGCAAAACAGCGTATTTTGGGTGCGGTAGGTTTAGTAATTTTATGGTTTGCTCTTACGGCAACCGTAAACGCATTGGGTGGCAGCTATGGCGGTCTGGATAGTGCAGTATCATTAATAGGTGTGGTTGGAACGTTGCTTTCAATGTTTGCGTTTATAGAATACAGCTATTTTAATATGGGTGCTAATATTTTAAGTATTATTTTATATATAAATATGCTTGGCGCTATGCCCGAGCAGTCTACATATTTAGTAAGCTCTGCCTTTGGCCTAGTTTGCAACGCACGTGCATTTTTAATCGCGCACAGGCTTTATAAAAAGCAACAGGAGGAAAATTAGTTTATAAAAGAGCTCTTTAGTCTTGACAAAGAAAGTGAAAAAACATATAATCATTACATCAATTTAAGGCTTGAGAGGGTTGATAAAATATGGAGATTAAAGACTTATTAAAAATTGAAAAAACAGGAATTATGCCTGAATATTTTCCTACACCTATGCAGGCTTTTATATTTCGCAACTGGGGTATGATTGACAAAAGCCGACTTGCCGAGGTGCTTGAAACATCTGCCGAAAATGTCGAAAAAGAGGCAGAAAGAATGGGACTTTCTGAGCAGGGCGATGTATCTGAATGGATGAAAAAAGGATATATAACAGTCATTCGCTCAAACTGGCATCTGCTTCCTTACGAACAGCTTTTAAAGCTTTTAGACTGGGATGCAGATAAGTTAAATCTTGCTTTAAAAGAAGAGGACTTTTTAGAGGTAAAGCTCGGCAATTTTAAGCCCGAGTGTCCTAAAATTACATATAAAGAACTGACAGATTCAGAAAAAGAAAAAACGGAAAAAATACGCGTCGAGATAGAAAAAGCAAAAAGTAATGTAACTGATGTTCGCGCTCCGTTTGATTTTTGGAGCGAAAAGCCGACTCCTTTATTTATTTCTGAGCCTGATGGCAGCATGGTCGTTTTAACAAGCGGTTGGGGAATTTTAGATAAAACAAATGACAGTTTTGTAAAAATAATGGCAGAACGTTTTTGCACTCATATCAAAGATATGTGGGGAATCGACCTTAAAGGTGAGGCAAAGGACGGAAAAATAGAGCTTTCGTTTATCCCCAGCAAAGCTGATGAATATCACGAAATTATAATAGCTGATAAAAAAATTGAGATAAAAGCAGGAGGGAGTGCAGGCATTTTGCGTGCGCTGTACCGCCTTGAAGACTTAGCTTTGGCAAACGGTGGTGCTTTTTTTGTTGAGGCAAGCTATAAAAGAGAGCCGAGGTTTGAGACTCGCTATATCTATTCGTTCAGCGCACTTTATGACGGCGCAATGGATGTTGACAGTCGCACATGGTGTCCTGACAGCCTTTTAGAGCAGTATGCAAAAACAGGTGTAAACGGCATTTGGCTGCAGGGTATTTTATATCGATTGACCGAGTTCCCGTTTGCTCCCGAAATGTCTGACGGCTGGGAAATACGTCAGAAAAATCTTAACGATTTTGTAACTCGTGCAAAAAGCTACGGAATTAAAATATATTTGTACATAAACGAGCCGAGGTCGATGCCGCATTCGTTTTTTGAAAAATATCCCGATATGCGAGGCTCACAAAGAGAACGCTATTCGTGTATGTGCTTAATGAATCAAAAAACTCAGGATTACTTAAGCGGAGCGGTCGAAAAGCTCTGCCGTGCAGTTCCTGACTTGGGCGGATTTTTTACAATTACAATGTCAGAAAACCCCACACATTGCCGCTCGGGTGCTTTTGATAAAATCTGTCCTACTTGTGCCGATATTCCGCAGAGTGAATTGGTTGCACTCGTGAACAGGCTTGTAGCCGAGGGAGTAAAAAGAGCGTCTGACTCGATTCAGGTAATTGCATGGGATTGGGCATGGGCACCTGAAACCAATCTTTCGATTGATGACGGCACGAAAGAAAAGTGTATAAGTCAAATACCTGAAAGTGTAGCAATTATGTGCCAACGTGATGTCGGCATAAAATTTGAACGCAGCGGTATTAAAAACGAGGTCTATGACTATACAATGTCGGTTGATGGTGTAAGCGAAACCACATTAAAAACGTGGGAGATTGCCAAAAAATACGGTCACAAAACGGCTGCCAAGCTGCAGATAAACAACACGTGGGAATGCTCAACAACACCGTATTTGCCGATTTACGGCTCGCTTATAAAGCAGATCGATGACCTAATTAAGACTGATGTTAATCATTTAATGCTAAGCTGGACGTTGGGCGGTTATCCGTCGCCGAATATTAAGCTTATATCAGAAAGCTTTTTTATAGAAAATGGCAAAAAAGAGCCTGATTACAGCCTGACACTAAAAGCTCTTTACGGCAAAAATGCAGACAAGGTTAAAGAGGCAACTGATTTGTTCTGCAAGGCATTTTCAGAGTATCCGTTCCATGTATCTTTGGCATACAAAGGACCGCATAACGGCGGCGTGGCAAATCCCTTATATCACAAGCCTACAGGATATAAAGCAACTATGACCTGCTATGCATACGATGACCTTACAGGCTGGAGAGCAAATTATCCTGAGGATATTGTCGAAGACCAGTTTAAAAAGGTCAGCGATATCTGGCAACAGGGGCTTTTAAAGCTAGATAATGTCGAGGGCGAAATTAAAGATATTTCATTTGTAAGCTATTCGCTTTTCCGTTCATCTTACGACCAGATAAGATTTGTTCGCTTAAGAGATAAATATGAACAGGAAAAAACTGAAGAATTAAGAAAAGAAATTTTAGAAACAGTAAAAACCGAAAAAGAGCTTGCAACCACACTTTATGCAATTATGTGCCGCAGACCTGCTGTTGGCTTTGAGGCGGCAAACCACTACTATTTCAGCGCAGATATGGTTTTAGAAAAAATAATTAACTGTGCATTTTTAGAAGAATATTATAAGTAATAAAAAATACCGTGGCTATGGGGTGTACTTTAAAGGACAGTAATTTTAAAAGGCAGAAACGATTGATTTCGTTTCTGCCTTTTATCGTAGGGTTCGGCGGTTTCCGACGAACCGTATTGTAGGGGACGATGCCAACATCGTCCCGTCAAGGTCTTAGGATATCCTAAATATTCGGAAAATGCGATACATCTTCCCTGCTTGTTACAGTACCGGACATTATTTATAAAGAGCTAAATCTGTAAGGGCAGTATGGGTATTTACCCAACTATCTATATATTCATCTTTCACTTTAATAGTCAGTAAATTAACCCCTGTTATATCAATATTAAAATCAAATGGCATAGTTGGTGTTACGGCTCTTATCTTTTTAATCAATTTACCATCGCCATAAAACATTATACATACTTCGTGATTACCTTGGTTGTATTCATTAGATATATCTACACCTGCACTATCAATACTTTTAGGTAAAACAATCTTTCCTAGTAATTTTTTGTATAAACTATTCAAAGGATAATCAATCTTTATCTGTGCCTCGTCCTTATCTCCATCTATATATCTAGGGGTATCTACAACCGTCGTTGTATGAGTTTGAAAGAGCATGCCATTTGTATATGTGTTATTTAAATAATCCGTTATGGTTCCATTTAATCTATATAATGAGTTGTGTTGGTTCGCTTTAACAAAATCATTATACTGAATTCTATCCAAATAATTATCTGGTTTTGTCTGGTCTTTCTTTCCAATGTAAACGCTCTGTGTTGCTCCGTCCCATTCAACATCTTTTCCAAGTGCATTTGAAATAGCACGAACAGGCAGATATGTAGTACCATCCATTGTAAATGGTTCGACCACATTGCCGTTAGCATCTTTGGGTACTATTTCTCCACCATCAATGTAAATCTTAATGTTGTTATAAAACAACTCTGCTGTTTCGCTGATTTGTTTTGCAAATACCACTCCACTTGTCAGCATTGCCCCAATCAGAATACCTGCAATTAATCCTTGTAATCTTTTCTTCATTTTGTTTTACCTCCAAATTTTATTTTATGAATATTATTCACAAGATAAGTATAACATATATTTATAAATTACGCAAGTGCGTATACGCAGAAATGTAGATTATTTTAAAATATCTTTGTGAGGTGTTTTAAAATGGATGTTAAAGATGTAATAGTAAAAAGGTTTAATGAGCTTTGTGCTGAAAGAAATATGCGAATAAATGAACTTGCAAATGTATCAGGCGTTGCACCCTCAACTGCATATAGTATGATGGATAAATCACGCAGAGATATTTCTATAAGAACAATCAAGAAATTTTGTGATGGATTGGAAATTACATTAGGAGAATTCTTTTCAACAAAAGACTTTGATGATTTAGAACAGGAAATAAAATAACAGTATGGAATTACCAAAACGAAAACCAACAAGATTAAAAGGATATGATTATTCAGCACCGGGAATGTATTTTCTGACAATATGTGTAAAGGACAGAAAACAACTGTTAGGAAAAATTGTAGGGTGCGGCGATTTCGACGCACCGCAAATGATATTGTCCGAATATGGATTAATTCTTGATAAATATATTAATTTAATGAACGCTGAATACTCCCATATAAAAATAGATAAATATGTCATAATGCCAAATCATTTTCATTTGATTTTAAATATTACAGATTTCAAAAACGGTGCGTCGGAAATCGCCGCACCCTACAATAACGAAACATCAAAATTTGTATCCCTATTAAAGAGATATTGTAACAGAGAATATGGTAAAAACATATGGCAATCTTCCTATAACGACCATATAATCCGTGGAGAGAGATTATAAAAAAATATGGGAATACATAGACACAAATATTTTAAGATGGGAAAAAGATTGTTTTTACAATAATTAAAGGTCGTAGCATAATTGCTACGACCTTTTACTGTCCTTAAGAACACTCGGCATATGCCACGGTATTTTTGTCTATATCGATGCACACTGCATAAAACGGAAGAAAAAGGGAAACATAAAAGCACATTATAATATGGAGGCGATTTTATGTTTAAACACGAAAAGCTTTTATTTCATCCGGTTTCGGTTGAAAAGCCCAATCCGCAGTATGCGGTGCTTTTGCAGGAACAGTTAGGCGGCGGAAACGGCGAGCTTAAAGCGGCAATGCAATATATGTCGCAAAGCTTTAGAATTAAAGACCCAGAAATTAAGGATTTATTTTTAGACATCGCAGCTGAAGAGCTTGGGCATATGGAAATGGTTGCCCAGACCATAAATATGCTAAACGGTCACGATGTAGATGTATCAAGCGTTGGTGCGGGCGAGATACAAAGTCACGTGCTTTTAGGTCTTAATCCGGGACTTATAAATGCATCGGGATATTCGTGGACAGGGGATTATGTTACTGTAACCGGCGACCTGTGTGCAGATTTGCTTTCAAATATTGCATCTGAGCAACGGGCTAAGGTGGTATATGAGTATTTATATCGCCAGATTAACGACAAAAAGGTAAAAGAAACCATTGACTTTTTGTTAAATCGCGAAGAGGCCCATAACGCTATGTTCAGAGAGGCATTTAACAAGGTACAATCCACCGGCTCAAACCGTGATTTTGGTACGACCGCCGCCGCGAAAATGTATTTTAGTATGTCAGAGCCATCACCGGCTACCGACCTAAATAGCGTCGCCGGAAAACCAACGGTATTTCAGTAAATCAAAAGCGAGTGTTGATTTTTTAATCAGTGCTCGCTTTTTTGTTTACAATTTAAAACTTTAGTTGCATATTTGGTTAAAAAGTAGTATAATTAGTATTAAATAAGATAAAATTGCGCTATATATAGCTGTTAGAGGTTTGATATGCAGAAAAAGAAATGGATTTTGCTGAGTAAAAACAACAGCCGTGATGATGTTTTACGTATCAGCAGCGAAAATCAGCTTCCGCCGGTGCTGGCAACCGTGCTCTTAAATCGAGGCATCGAAGATGTTAAAGAATATCTTTTGCCCGATACCGAAAAGCTGCTCGACCCTTTTTTAATGAAAGGAATGGAAGAGGCAACAGAGCGTATTTTAAAGGCTATAAAAAATGGTGAGCACATAACCGTGTACGGTGATTATGATGTAGACGGAATTACATCAACGGCGGCACTTGTAAAGTTTTTGTCTGATCGCAAGGCAGAGGTTGATTATTACATTCCCGACCGCTTAGAAGAGGGTTATGGAATGAATCGCGATGCAATTGACAGAATTGCCGCACGCGGAACAAAGTTGATGATTACGGTAGATTGCGGAATTACGGCAGTTGCCGAAATTGAATATGCCACAAGCTGCGGAATGGACGTAATAGTTACGGACCACCACGAGTGTAAAGAAAGCTTGCCTTTAGCTTTGTGCATTTTAAATCCAAAGCAGACGGGTTGCTCCTATCCGTTTAAAAAGCTGGCGGGTGTGGGTGTTGTATTTAAGCTTTTGCAGGCACTTACACTTAAAACAAAATATCATATGAAAGAGCTTTTAGATGAATATTTAGACCTTGTTGCGATAGGTACGGTAGCAGATGTAATGCCGCTTTTGGGCGAAAATCGTATAATAGTTAAAAAGGGCTTAGAGCTTATGAAATATACGACCAACAAGGGAATTTGTGCGCTTATTGAGCAGGCGGGCATAGATGCTTCGGCCGTTACTGCAGGAACGATAGGCTTTGTTTTGGCACCCCGAATTAATGCCGCAGGCCGTATGGGTGACCCAAAGTGTGCTGTCGAGATGCTTCTTGCGCAAGACGAAAAAAGTGCACGCAGCTATGCTCAGATGCTGGATGAAGAAAATCGTGAACGTCAGGCAAACGAGCAGGAAATTATGGAGCAGGCATTAGAAATTTTGCAAAATGACAAAGCTATGCAGGATGATTATGTTTTAATATTAGACCACGAGGACTGGCATCACGGAATTATCGGAATAGTAGCCTCTAAAATATCTGAACGCACAGGAAAGCCGTGTGTGTTAATAAGCACAACAGACGAAAACGGTAAAGGCTCGGGTCGCAGCATAAAAGGCTTTAATTTGTTCAAGGCCTTAGAGCATTGTGCAGAAAGTCTTTCAAAATTCGGAGGACACGAGCTTGCAGCAGGCTTAAGTGTTAAAGCAGACAAAATTAAAGAGTTTAGAAAAAAGATAAACGAATATGCAAAAGAGATTCTTACGCAAGACGATTTTATTCCGAAAATATATGTAGACAGCGAATTGCCCATTGAATATGTAAATATGAACACAGCTGAAAGATTAACGGTCTTAGAGCCATACGGAATGGGTAATGCAAGCCCCATATTTTTCGCTCGTGGTCTTGAAATTACAAATATAAGACCGCTAAGCGAGGGCAAACACATAAAGCTGTCGTTATGTAAAGACGGTTGTGTAATTGACGCAGTCGGATTTAGTATGGGTGCATACCTTGATGAAATCAAGCTTCGTGATAAGATAGATATTTTATTTCAGCTTGATATTAATGTATTTCGTGGCGAACGTCAGGTTCAGGCAATATTAAAGGATATGAGATTTTCAGACTAAAGGTGGTGAGTGCAGTGGAAAAAATAGAAAACTCTTTTGAGCGGTTAAAAGAAAAGGTTGTTTCGTACAATCCCAAGATGGATGTAAAAAGACTTGTCGAGGCATACGAGCTTGCTAAGGTTGCCCACGAGGGTCAGATGCGAAAATCGGGAGAGCCGTATTTGTCGCATCCTATGGCGGTTGCACATATTTTAGCTGATTTAGAACTCGACTGCGACTCACTTGTAGGAGCACTTCTTCACGATGTTGTTGAGGACACCGAGTTTACTTTAAATGATATAAAAGAACGATTTGGCGAAAATGTTGCTTTAATCGTAGACGGTGTAACAAAGCTTGGAAAAATTCAGTACACTTCTAAAGAGGAACAGCAAATCGAAAACTTGCGCAAGATGTTTCTTGCGATGGCGAAGGATGTAAGGGTAATTGTTATAAAGCTTGCAGACCGCTTACATAATATGCGTACCATAAAGGCAAAAAGCGAAGATAAGCAGAGAGAAAAAGCAAGAGAAACCATCGAGGTTTATGCGGCACTCGCACATCGCTTGGGTATGTCTAAAATAAAAATGGAGCTTGAGGATTTATCTTTAAGGTACTTAGACCCAATTGCCTATAAAGAAATTACCGATTCTATAAATTTAAAAAGGCGCGAACGTGAAGAATATATTAACGATATAATGAGCACTTTAGACGAAAAGCTAAAGGAGATTGGCATACATTCGCACGTGACGGGCAGAGCAAAGCACTTTTACAGCATCTACCGCAAGATGTTTACACAGAACAAAAACATCGACGAGCTTTATGACCTTTTTGCAGTTCGCGTTATAGTTGACAGCGTTAAAGACTGTTATGCGGTTTTGGGTCTGGTGCACGAGCTTTATTACCCCATTCCGGGCAGATTTAAAGACTATATTGCAATGCCAAAGCCTAATATGTATCAGTCACTTCATACTACGGTTATAGGTCCTAACGGTACGCCGTTTGAAATTCAGATAAGAACGTGGGATATGCACCGTGTTGCAGAGCACGGTATCGCTGCTCATTGGAAATATAAAGAGGGTCGCTCGGGTGAGTCGGATATGGATTCAAAGCTCGAGTGGATTCGTCAGATTTTGGAGATTCAGCAGAATGTTGTTGATTCTGACGACTTTATGCGAACTTTAAAAATTGACCTTTTTGCAGACGAGGTATTTGTATTTACTCCAAGGGGAGATGTTATAAATCTTCCTGCCGGTTCAACTCCCATCGACTTTGCATTTATGATTCACAGTGCTGTCGGCTGTAAAATGGCAGGTGTTAAGGTAAACGGAAAAATCGCGACTTTAGATTATAATCTTCAAAACGGAGATATTGTTGAAATTATGACATCATCTGCCGTACACGGACCGAGTCGAGACTGGCTAAAGCTGTGTAAAACGTCTCAGGCAAGAACAAAAATAAATCAATGGTTTAAACGTGAACGCCGCGAAGAAAATGTTTTGCGCGGCAAAGATATGGTCGATAAAGAATTAAAACGAATAAATATGACATCTGCTCAATTGTTCAGACCTGATTGGGTTGATGCAATTTGCAAAAAATATAATTTTGCAAATATTGATGATTTATATGCCGCAGTAGGTTACGGAGCACTTACAGTTAACAAAATTGTGGGTCGTCTTCGTGAGCAATACAGAATAGCAATGAAGAATGAAGACCCTGACATAATTGCAACGGTAGTAGCACCGCCTCAGCCTAAAAAGATTTCGGCGAGCAACGGTGTTATAGTAGAGGGCATAGACAATTGCTTGGTGCGTCTTTCTCGTTGCTGTAATCCTGTCCCTGGCGATGATATAGTAGGATATATAACCCGCGGCAGAGGTGTTTCAGTGCACAGAAAGGATTGCCCGAACATCGTGGCAGAAAACAGATTCAGCGGAACCGACCGCTTAATTAAGGTATATTGGCAAGACGAAGCGGCGCAGAAGAATTCATATCTTACTGAGCTTACAATTTCTGCTTATGACAGAAAAGGTTTGCTTGCCGAGATTGCAAAGGTTATTTCGGATTTGAAGATTTTGATAAGCGCAATTCATTCAAACACAACCAAAAATCAGGTTGCGGTAATAAAAATTACTATGGAAATTACATCAAAAGAACAATTCGAGTCAGTTCAGAACAAGCTTGCTTCGTTAAAAGGTGTGTTTGAAGTAACGAGAGAAAGCTGATTTAAAGGGAGAATAAAATGATTTTAGAAACAATAGTTACCGGATATATTGAAGAAAATTGCTACTTGGCAGGCGATGAAAATGAGCTTTTGGTGATAGACCCCGGCGATGATTCAGATAAGATTTTAAAAAGAATTAATGATAGCGGCTATAAAGTTAAATACATCGTTTTAACACATTGTCATTACGACCATATTGGAGCGGTAGCCGAAATAAAAGAAAAAACAGGAACCGAAATTGTTGTTTGCGAAAAAGAAAAAGCAAATTATTTAAATCCCGATATAAGTATGATGGGGCATTTTGGTGACGGAAAAGATGTAGCAGAGCCGGATATTACGGTATCAGAGGGTGACGAGCTTATATCAGGCAAATATAGCTTTAAAATTATCGAAACACCCGGTCATACGAGCGGTGGAATGTGTCTTTTATGTGATGATGTTTTATTTTCAGGCGATACCTTGTTCCGACGCGGAATCGGTCGTGTAGATTTGCCTACCGGCTCGATGAAACAGATTATTAATTCGATAAAAAATAAGCTGTTTATGCTGCCTGACGAAACGCGGGTATATTGCGGTCACGGACCGGCTACAACCATAGAATATGAAAAGAAACACAACGAGATATATGAGTGGGAAAGGTATTACAATGGACAATAGCATTTCTTCGCCTTGGGGCAGTCTTAGCGGAATCCGCCCTGTTAAACGTGTTGTGCAGATGAAAGAAAAAGGAATGACTGATAGCGAAATTGCGAAAGCTTTAACAGAGCAGTTTTCGGTGAGTCAAGAAAAAATAAATCTTGCAATCGATATTGCAGACAGAGAGATAAAGGTTTTTCCTAAGCCACCTAAAAACAGCTGCAGCTTATACCTTGATATTCCTTTTTGCCCGTCAAAGTGCATTTACTGTTCATTTGCATCTATGGGTGTTGACCAGATGAAGCATTTTGTAGAGCCTTATTTAGAGGCTATGTTTACCGAAATTGACGAAACGGCAAAAATCGTGCGCGAGCTGGGCTTTAGGGTCGATACGGTGTATATCGGCGGCGGCACACCTACCACACTTTCGGCTGAGGATTTAGACAGATTGCTTTATAAAATTTCGCAAAAGTTTGACCTTAAAGACTTAAAAGAATTTACTGTAGAAGCAGGCAGACCCGATACGATTACGGCATCAAAGCTTGCTGCAATGCGACGCAACGGCGTTGACAGAATAAGTGTTAATCCGCAGAGTATGAATGAAAAAACGCTTAAAGTTATAGGCAGAAAGCACAGTCCCGAGCAGATTGCATCCGCTATGGAGCTGGTCAGAAAATATGATTTTTGTGCAGTAAATATGGATGTTATAGCAGGCTTACCCGAAGAAACAGAGGAAGAGTTTTCGGATTCGCTCATAAAAGTTGCGGCATTTGAGCCTGAAAACATAACGGTGCATACAATGTGCATAAAACGTGCGGCAAGACTGACTACCGAAGAGCAGAACGTAGAGCTTTCAGAGGATTTGGCGGTTCAGAATATGGTGAGGTTTGCACACAGCCTGCTTAAAGAAAAAGACTATTATCCTTATTATCTTTACCGACAGAAAAAAACACTGGGGAATCAGGAAAATACGGGGTTTTGCCGTGACGGCTTTGAGGGATATTATAACGTGTATATGATGGAAGAGCTGCAAACCGTAATATCTATGGGAGTTGGAGGAGTTACAAAGCTGGTTAAAGATGACCGCATAGAGCGCATTTTTAACATAAAAGATGTACGTGAATACATAAGACGTTTAGACGAGCTTATAAAGAGAAAACAATTTTTATATGAATTTTTCAAATGAAAAGGAGTGTAGCAAATGAAATGCCCCTATTGTGAATTTGAGGAAAGCAAGGTTGTTGATTCGCGTCCGACAGACGAAGGTGAAGCAATAAGACGACGCAGAGAGTGCCTAGAGTGCGGAAAACGATTTACCACTTATGAAAAGATTGAAAGCATACCGCTGATGGTAATTAAAAAGGACGGCTCAAGACAAATGTTTGACAGCCAAAAGCTGTTAAACGGAATTGTGCGTGCGTGCGAAAAGCGTCCGGTTGCGATGAAGGATATTGAGCGCATAACTAATGATATCGAATCAACCATTCAGAATTATCTTCAGCGCGAGGTATCCTCTGACGAAATCGGAGAAATGGTAATGGAACGTTTAAAAGAGCTTGACGAGGTATCATATGTGCGTTTTGCATCGGTTTATCGTCAGTTTAAAGATGTAAATACCTTTGTTGAAGAGGTTAACAGACTGCTGAATAAATAAAAATTTTAAGAGGTTTATATGCTATTAATAGGAAATGATTGGGATAATATTATAGGCGACGAGTTTTCTAAGGACTATTACCTTGCCCTTCGCTCAAAGCTTGCGGCAGAGTATAAGGAGCATACGGTGTACCCCGATATGCACAACATTTTTAACAGCTTAAAAATGACTCCGTACAGCGAGGTTAAGGTTTTGCTTTTAGGGCAAGACCCATATCACGGAGCGGGTCAGGCTCACGGGCTTGCTTTTTCTGTTCAGCCGGGAGTAGACCAGCCGCCGTCACTTGTTAATATGTTTAAAGAACTAGAGTCGGATTTAGGAATTAAAAGACCTGAAACAGGCTGTTTAATACCATGGGCAAAAAGGGGAGTTATGCTTTTAAACACGGTGCTGACCGTACGCGAGGGCGAGCCTAATTCTCATAAAAATTTAGGCTGGACGCAGTTTACCGATTGTGTAATTAAAAAGCTTAATGAGCGAAAAGACCCGGTTATTTTCCTTTTGTGGGGCAATAATGCAAAAGAAAAGCTGCCGCTTATAACCAACAGTCATCATTATGTATTAATGGCACCGCATCCGAGTCCTTTATCGGCAAGCAGAGGTTTTTTCGGATGCAGGCACTTCAGCAAGGTTAATACGTTGCTAGAGCAAATGGGCAAGCAGCCAATAGATTGGTCACTTTCAGAATAGAAGTAAAAGAGGCACGAAAAATGGATTACATTATTTTTGACCTGGAATGGAACAGGTATGCCCGATGCGTTAAGTGGGCATGTCCTGATGAGGTAATTCAGATTGGCGCAGTAAAATACGACAGCCATATGAATTATTTAGGCAGCTTTAACTGCCTGATTCGTCCGGGATTATATAACAAAATTGAACCCACAGTCGAAAAAATGACGGGTATTACAATGAAAAAGCTTGAAAAAGAGGGTGTGCCGTTTCCGGTGGCATTTCGCGAATTCAGAAAATTTATGGGCAAAAAATTCGTTTTAATGTCGTGGGGAATGCAGGATGCTTCTGTTTTGCGCTCAAATTGTCTTTACTATGACAAGACGATACCGCTTGACTGGTTGACTCGTTATGCAGATTTGCAAAAGTATGCATCAGATGTGATTGAAAAGGATTCAAAGCAACGCCAGATTGGTCTTAAAATAGCGGCTGATTCGTTTCCAATTGAATACGAGGAAGAAACTCTGCACGATGCATTGGTTGATGCAACCATCTCGGGAGAGGTATTTGTGCGGATATTCGATAAACGCCGTTTTGCAAAATATGTAGTAAATGCGGTCGAAATAAATCAGCATTATAAAAATATTCATATAACAGATTTAGCCCACAAATGCGTTGATAAGCGACAGCTTAAAATGCGTTGCCCCACCTGTGGTCGTTATGCTCAGGTCAAAAAAGGATGGTACAAGCAGGGCGGCAAGTTTATTTCACAGAATTACTGTAAAAAATGCGGCACAGAATTTGTATGCTCGCTCGAAATTTTGCTGACTTATGCAAATGTGGTTAAGTATAAAAAGAGAGTTAAGATTTTAGAAGATGTGAATAATACAGAAAAGTAAATTTTGGTTTAGCGGTGCAACTTGCAATGTATAAAAGGCTTCCCCTTGAGGGGAGGCTCCGCCGTAGGCGATGGTGAGGTGTAGCCGCGTAGCGACGTTCTTATTTATTTTAACGGATTTCTTTGAAATCCTACACCTCATCCGTCAAAACCTTCGGTTTTGCCACCTTCCCCTCAAGGGGAAGGCTTTTTGTTCGTGCTAACATAGTGCACTAACCCAAAATTTATTATACATAAGGTGTTAAATTATGAAAATCATTGCACACATTAAAACCGATTTTAAAGAAAAATTCGGAATCCCAAGACAA
>JAZOBB010000083.1:0-11527 GCA_045595745.1 Clostridia bacterium
TCTAAAACAGATTTTGCACCGATATTTCCGCTTTTATTTAAGCGGTATGCCGCACGTGCATACGCAACCAAAACACTTGATGTAAACTGCGGATTAGAGCCAAGCTTTAGGGCATATTCAATAATCTGCGGTGTTTGGCTGCCTGAGCCTGTTTTTCCGCTACGGATTACGAATCCGCCGTGTGGCATTGCGGCATGGTCGCGTGCCATTTCTTCTTCAGTTATAAAATGAACTGTTGTGTCATAGTCTGCAAAATAGTTCGGCATTGTTTTAATTTCATTTTCTATCTGTGCCTTGTCTGCACCCTCTTCTGCTACAACATAGCATTCACGTAAATGCTTGTCACGTGTTGAAAGCTCAGGATTTGAGCCACTTCTTACCTCGTTGATTGCGCTTTCAACGGGAACGGTGTATTGAATTGCATTTTTAACACCGCAAATACGACGAATCGCATCAGAATGACCCTGACTTACGCCCTTGCCCCAGAAGGTATAGGTTTCGCCCTCAGGCAGAACTGCCTCTGAATATGCGCGGCTAAGTGAGAAAAGACCCGGGTCCCAGCCAACCGATATAATGCTTGTATGACCTGCCGCCTTTGCTGCCGCATCAACCGCCGCATAATATTCAGGAATTTTTGCGTGTGTATCAAAGCTGTCGATTGTATTAAAAAGTGCCGCAAATTCAGGTCCCTGCTTGGGCAGGTCTGTTGCACTTCCACCACACAGAATAAGTACGTCTATTTCGTCTTTATGAGCAGCCGCATCGTCGGTATGATAAACCGGTATGCCACTCGCTGTTTTAACTGTTTTTGGGTCACGGCGGGTAAAAAGAGCCACCAGCTCCATATCTTTATTCTGAGAAATTGCCATTTCGACACCTTTTCCCAGATTTCCGTAGCCTGCAATTGCAATTTTAATTTTTTCCATTATAAATGCCTCCAATTAAAAAATGTGTCTATGATATCTGCGCCTAAAACATGGTACAGTTATTTTTTGTGTTATTGCGTTTATTATACAATTATAGCATATGTTTTATTATTTTGTAAATATTAGCAATAATTTTTATAAAAAAATTTAATATTAGAATTGACGCAGAATAGATTTAGATGCAGAATGGACAAACCGAACCCGTGGGGGTTACCCGAAGGCATATCACGTCACAGATGGCTCCGTTTTTTGTGTGGTCGGCTTATGCCAACCACTTTACCCGCTTCGCATCTGTTCCTTCATCATTCAAAGGCAAATGCCTTTGAATGAAAAGGAGAAACCGACTGCTTACGTGAACGATTTTCTTTCTTATAAAGAAAATCTGAACACGGCAGTCGTGTTTTGACGCGCGAGAGGTGAGGTTTGTTCGTAGTTTAAAGATATTAAAAAAAGAACTTCGCAAATAAAATTGCGAAGTTCTACTATCATTTTTAATTTGCTGTTTAGTTGATACCTGATAACAAGTCAAATTTTATCTTTAAACGTTCTGCGCTAAATCTAACTGCGTCGGTTTAATATCCCATTCCGCCGGGCATTGCCGGTGCTGCCGGAGCCTCGGGAGCAGGCTTATCTGCAACCAGGCTTTCGGTTGTTAATACCATTGCTGCAACACTTGCTGCGTTTTGCAATGCACTTCTTGTAACCTTAGCCGGGTCTACGATACCAGCCTCTAACATATCAACATATTTTTCGTTTAATGCATCAAAACCAAAAGATGCTTTTTCGTTATCCTTTAATTTTTCAACAATTACAGAACCCTCTAAGCCTGCGTTTGCAGCAATCTGCTTAACCGGCTCTTCGAGTGCCTTTAATACAATCTGAACACCAGTTTTTTCATCGCCGCTTGTAGCATCTAACAGCTTTTCAACTGCGCTGATTGCCTTGATGTAAGATGTTCCACCACCTGCAACGATACCCTCTTCAACTGCAGCCTTGGTTGCAGCTAAAGCATCTTCAATGCGGAGCTTCATTTCTTTCATTTCGGTTTCTGTTGCAGCACCAACCTTGATAACTGCTACACCGCCTGACAATTTTGCCAAACGTTCCTGAAGCTTTTCGCGGTCAAATTCAGATGTTGTTTCTTCAATCTGAGCCTTAATCTGAGCAACGCGAGCTTTAATAGCCTCTGTATCGCCTGCACCGTCAACAATGATGGTGTTTTCTTTCTGAACCTTAACCTGACGAGCACGGCCAAGCTGTGTAATCTGAGTTTCTTTAAGGTCGAGACCTAATTCTTCGGTAATAACCTCGCCGCCTGTTAAGGTTGCGATATCTTTAAGCATTTCTTTTCTTCTGTCGCCAAAGCCCGGAGCTTTTACTGCAACGCATACAAAAGTACCGCGCAATTTGTTAACCAAAAGTGTAGCCAATGCTTCGCCTTCGATGTCCTCTGCGATGATTAAAAGCTTTTTGCCCTGCTGAACAATCTGCTCTAAAACAGGGAGAATATCCTGAATGTTTGAGATTTTCTTATCGGTAATTAAGATGTATGCATCATCTAAAACAGCCTCCATCTTGTCAACATCTGTTGCCATATAAGGAGAGATGTATCCGCGGTCGAACTGCATACCCTCAACAACCTCTGAATATGTTTCAGCGGTCTTTGATTCTTCAACAGTAATAACACCGTCGTTTGTAACCTTTTCCATTGCATCTGCGATAAGCTCGCCAACCTTTTCGTTAGCTGCAGAAATTGATGCAACACGTGCGATATCATCTTTGCCCTTTACCTTCTGGCTGGTTGAAATAACATAGTCAACAGCAGCCTGAGTAGCACTTGCAATACCCTTTTTAACAATCATCGGATTTGCGCCTGCAGCGATGTTTTTCATACCCTCACGAATGAGTGCCTGTGCTAAAAGAGTAGCGGTTGTAGTACCGTCACCTGCAACATCGTTTGTTTTGGTTGCAACCTCTTTAACTAACTGTGCGCCCATATTTTCGAATGCATCCTCAAGCTCAACCTCTTTAGCGATGGTTACACCGTCGTTAGTGATTAACGGAGAGCCGAATTTTTTATCTAATACAACGTTACGTCCTTTAGGTCCTAATGTAACTTTAACGGTATCTGCCAGCTGGTCAACACCGCTCTGAAGAGCTTTTCTTGCCTCTTCGCCGAATTTAATTTCCTTAGCCATGATTTATACCTCCGATTTAATTATTCAATAACAGCTAAAACGTCACTCTGCTTTAAGATGGTCATTTCTTCGCCATCAAACTTAACTTCTGTACCTGCGTATTTGCTTGTGATAACGCGGTCGCCAACTTTAAGCTCCATTTTAACTTCTTTTCCGTCAATAACTCCGCCCGGACCTACTGCAACAACCTCTGCAACCTGAGGCTTTTCTTTAGCAGTACCCGGCAAAACGATGCCGCTTTTTGTTGTTTCTTCTGTTTCAACCATTTTTATAACGACTCTGTCGCCTAACGGTTTAATAGTCATTTAAAACTCCTCCTTTGGATATATGTTAGCCAATATTTTTCATCTTATTAGCACTCTTGCTATCTGAGTGCTAACACAAGTATTATATTACTCAATTATAGAAGTTTTGGCAAATATTATGAATTGTTAAATTTTTAAATTATCTCTTAAATACTTTAATTTTCTTTGATTTTTGTAATTTTTTAAGCATTTTTATTCTTTCAAAATAGTTTACAATTTCTTCATTAAATTTTGTATTTTTTTAAGGTTTAAAGCCAATAATTTCTTGATTCAAATAGCTATTTTTGATATACTATAAAATAGGATATTACGGACAGGCGGTGTTTTTTTGGAAAATTTTGATGTTTTGGTTATAGGCGGCGGTGCAGCAGGTCTTTTAGCCGCAGGAACAGCGGCGGCAAACGGCGCGGCTACTGCTATAATCGAAAAAAACGAAAAGCTGGGCAAAAAGCTGTATATTACCGGCAAGGGTCGTTGCAACGTTACCAATTCTGCCGATATTTCGGAATTTATTGCAAACACACCAACAAACGGCAGATTTTTATACAGTGCTTTTTCTGCATTTTCTAACACCGACCTTATTTCACTTCTTGAACGATATGGTGTAAAAACCAAAACCGAGCGGGGCGGCAGAGTTTTTCCTGAAAGTGATAAATCATCTGATATTATAACTGCTTTATCAAAGTATGCCTTGGAGGCTAACGTAAAACAAATACGTGCAAATGTTTTAGGACTTTTAATTGAAGACAATAAAATTGTCGGCGCAAAAACCGACAAAGGTGAAAAAATATATGCCAAAAAGGTTATTTTAGCAACCGGCGGGGCATCGTATCCTCAAACCGGCTCAACGGGTGATGGATATAAAATGGCAGAGGATGCAGGTCACAGCATCGTTGCTCCAAAGCCATCACTTGTGCCGCTGGTTTGCCGCGAGAAATATGCTTCTGAGCTTATGGGCTTATCTCTACGCAATGCGGCAATTTGCGTAAAAGACTCAAATGGCAAAGAAATTTTTAGCGATTTTGGTGAAATGTTGTTTACTCATTATGGTGTGAGTGGTCCGATAATTTTAAGCGCAAGTGCACATATGAAGGATTTTTCTAAACCCTATACTATTACCATTGACTTAAAACCTGCGCTTAGTCACGATGTATTGGACAAGCGAATTTTGCGTGACTTTTCTGAGCTTAAAAACAAAGATTTTGCAAACAGCTTAGATGCACTTTTGCCCAAAAAGCTGATTCCGGTTATTGTACGGCTATCGGGTATTGAACCGCACAAAAAGGTGCATGATATAACAAAAGAAGAACGCACAGCATTAGTAAATCTTTTAAAGGCTCTTCCTTTAACCGTTATCGGCACCCGACCAATTGCCGAGGCAATTATAACCTCGGGTGGAATTAATATTAAAGAGATTAATCCTAAAACAATGGAGAGCAAGCTGGTTGCCGGCTTATTTTTTGCGGGCGAGATTATAGACGTAGATGCCGTAACAGGCGGTTTTAATTTGCAAATTGCATTTTCTACCGGATATTTAGCTGGGGAGAGTGCGGCACAGGCATGTTTTGATTTTTAAATTACTACTCGGAGGTCAGTATGGAATATTTTGAAACTAAAGAGTTAGAAGAACGTGCGATTTTAGCAGGTGTTCACACAGGTGCAATTGCCCCTCTTTCTGACTCGACCGAAGAATCTCTTGCCGAGCTTGAGAGATTAGCTGACACAGCAGGGGCGCAGGTTGTAGGCACAATGCTGCAGAATCGGCCATCGGTTGACAATGCGTTATACTTAGGCGAAGGAAAGCTTGAAGAGCTGCGCTTAGCCTGCGAGAGCTTGGACGCAAATCTTGTGATATTTGATGATGAGCTTTCACCCATTCAGCTAAGAAATATTGAACGCACACTCGGAATAAAAGTAATTGACCGCAGTATGCTTATTTTAGATATTTTTGCCCGCCACGCAGTAACACGTGAGGGTAAAATTCAGGTTGAGCTGGCACAGCTTAAATATATGCTGCCGCGTCTTTTAGGCTTGGGAACACAGCTTTCAAGGCTCGGTGCGGGTATTGGTACCAGAGGTCCCGGTGAAACAAAGCTTGAGACAGACCGTCGTCACATTCGCCGCAGGATAGGGCATTTGCAGGCGGAGCTTAAAGAAATTAAAAATCACAGAGAGCTGCTGCGGCGCAGACGCGAGAAAGAAAATACCGTGGTTTGTGCCTTGGTCGGATACACAAACGCAGGTAAGTCTACTCTTTTAAATGCGCTTACCGGTGCAGAGGTTTTAGCGGAAGACAAGCTGTTTGCAACTCTTGACCCTACCATCCGTGCTTTAGAGCTGCCCGACGGCAGATTGCCAATGCTGGTTGATACCGTTGGGTTTATAAGAAAGCTGCCGCATCATTTGATAGAAGCATTTAAATCAACCTTAGAAGAGGCAGTTTTTGCCGACCTTTTGATAATTGTTATAGACAGCTCGAGCAATGAATTTGAGCAGCATATTCAGGTGGTAAACTCTATTTTAAAAGATATCGGCGCAGGCGACAAGCCGAAAATCTATTTATTTAACAAGGCAGATAGAAAGCCTGAGGGGCTTGTTTTGCCCTCAGCCATTGCTGATGCAGATAGCGTTTTAGAGGTTAGTGCCAAATCTGGTATGGGCATTGACAAATTTATCGAAACCTTAGGCGAAATTTTGCCCGGCAAAAAGCAAAAAGTAAAGGTTTTGATTCCATATAGCGAAGGTAGTATTCTTTCTGTTTTGCATCGTGACCAAACGGTATTGTCAGAAAGCTACGAGGCAGAGGGTGCGTTGGTTGAAGCATTTGTGGATGCGCAGGGGTATACGGTTATACGAGACTATTTGATATAGGTTGTATTTGAACTATAAATTTTGGTTTTGGAGCATTGTCCAAATCTTTGATTTGGCTAACAATGCCCACGCAAGGGTATCCCAAGAGCGCAAGCTATGCGATGTGCGATTGGTCGATACCTACTGCGCTTGTTAGATTTTATGCTGACTTTAATTAGATAACCCAAAATTTACTACATCGGAGGTATAAATGGATAAGGGTATGACATACAAGACCATAATGTGCGAGGCAGTGAGCGAGATTATTGAAAAAAAATCGCGTTTTATTGCTGCAGCAAAGCCTGTAACTACCGAGCAGGATGCATTAGATTTTATAAACAGTAAAAAATCTAAGCATTACGATGCCACGCACAATGTTTATGCATATATTATAAGCGAAAATAACATTGCCCGTTTTTCTGATGACGGCGAACCCAGCGGAACAGCAGGAATGCCCGTTATGGAGGTGCTGAAAAAAGAGGGACTGACTGATTTGGTTGTGGTTGTTACCCGATATTTTGGCGGAACGTTGCTGGGAGCGGGCGGATTAATAAGAACATATGGCAAAAGTGCGCGCGAAGGCATTATAGCGGCACGAATAACGGAAAGAGTTTTTTGCCATGAGGTTAAAGTTATAGCAGGGTATGAATGGCTTGGAAAGCTAAGACATATGATTGAAAACGGAGATTATATTTTAGGCGAAATTGAATATGCCGAGCAGATTATTGTTAATGTTTCGATAAGATATGATTTGCTCGAACGATTTGAAAAAGAATTGACTGAATTATCTAACGGCGCACTTAGTGCCGAGGTTTTTGGATGCAGATATGTTGATAAAGAAGTTATATGATAAAGAGGTTATAAAATGGATTTAATAATATTAATAGGTGAGCAGTTGCAAAATTTTTTCTTTTGCAACTGCTTCTTTTGTGTGTGCAGAAAATAGCATAATGAAATATCAGAAATAGACGTTCCCTACAAATTTAAATAACAAATACAAAAAAGAGAGGATACATAAGTATCCTCTCTTGAATTGTTAATCTTAAAGATTAGCCAATGATTTCAGGCTCGTCAGAAGCTGCAGGAGCGTCAGAAGCTGCAGGAGCGTCAGAAGCTACAGGAGCGTCAGAAGCTACAGGAGCATCAGAAGCTACAGGAGCATCTGCTGACGGAGCAACTGATTCTTCAGGCTCTTCTTCAACTGCATACTGATATTCGATAGCATCAACGATTTCGTCGTCTTCGATTCTCAATACTACAATGTACTCATAAGTTTTGCTTGATTTCTTCAAGCCAGAGAGTGAAGAGAGTGCTGTAACAGCATTCTTACCACTACGTGCAGTGTTGTAGATTGCAACAGTACCTACTGCATCACCCTTAGCGAATGATAATTCGCCTGCACCAGCAACTGTGATGTACTTGGTTTCTTTTTCTGTTACTTTACCGCTTACATAAGAAACAGTTGTCTTGTCAGCAGCTTTCTTAGTAACTTTACCAGTTGACTTGTTGTAATCAGCAACTACTGTACCTCTGATGATTTCGTCGCCAGAGAGTGTGTACTGGAATACGTCACCAGCACCGATGCTATCTAAGTCATCACAGTCTTCGCTTACTACGTAAGATAAGAACTCACCGTTCTGGAAGAAGCTAATCTTAACCTGGTCGTTAGTTACTGTAGAAGTACCAACAACGAGAGCCATAGCAGATTTAGCATTTGTTTCAATGCCTTCTGTTACGAATGCAACACCGATTTCGTTATCTTTGTTTGTATCAAAGAGTAACGGTGTGCCGTATGCTTCGTCTTCGTCTAAAGACTCAAACGGTAAAATTTCGATTGCATTTTCATCAAAGTTCCATTCGCCAGCTTTTACTTCTTCAGGTTCAGCATAGAGAAGGATTGATTTACCGGTGATGAACTTACCACCGAATTTTTCAGTGTTCGGGTTGTAGTTGCCAGTACCATCAGCAACTGCAAGCTTCTTGTTAGTTTCATCTGTTACTGCAGAGCCAGCAGCAAATCTGATTTCTTTGATTTCGTCAGAAGAGTTCAGGCTGTAGATGATGAAACGATCTTCGATAGAATCAAGTGCATCGTCTTTAGTTGCAGCATTAGCTACTGCTGTGTAAACTGAACCAAACGGAGCAGTTTTTGATTCGAAGTAATCTGCCTGGTCAACATCTGTAAGTTTAGTATATTTACCAGCAACAGCTTCGTATACATTCAGCTTGTCAGCGATTGCGTAGGTAGCTACAGAACCGTCAACTGTGAACATTTTAATTTCGTATACTTTTTCACCGAAAGAGCTGGTCTGACCTACAGCTGTAATGAAACCATAGTTCTTAGTTGCGCCGCTTTCGCCTTCCCACTCGGTATCAACAGCGTAAAGTCTGTTGTCGATTGTTAAGAAGTAACGAGCAACATCACCAACTGCCGGATTTGCATCATAATCTTCGTACTCTTCACCGTTAATTACCCATTTGTCGTTTTCGAGCATTTCTTCAACTGTACCTTCAACGGTGCTTCTGGTAACAACGATGTCCATAGTAACGATAGCTTTATCGTTGATGTTGTCATGACCAACCGGGTCAACAAGGATGTTAAGGATATCGTTTTCCTGGAGGTCTTCGATACCGATTGCTGTACCATCCTCTAATGTCATGTTGTAAGTAAAGGTAGTCGGTCTTGTGTCGCCGAGTTCGATGTCATCGAAATCAGTAGAAACGATACCGTCTTCAACTTCAACATTGCTTACCTGTGCAAAGATGTAAGAAGTAATGAATACTTTGCTGTAATCTTCGCCTTTGTTAGCCTGGAATTTAACTGCGCTTGCTTTTGCCGGAATATCATTAAACCATGTTTCAGCATCATCTTTATCCTGTAATACGCCGTTTACATAAACGTCAATCTTGCTTTCGAAATCGAGCTCTTCAGGACGGAGATCGTCTTCGCTCTCGTAGTATTCGAATTTCTTTGTATCGTAATCAACATCAGCATCTCTTAAGCCCTCAGTAACTTCGAGAACTTCAACAGAAGCGGTGTCTAATACAACAGACTTGATGATGTAGTCGCCGTTGTCTTCGTCAATGTAAACTACAACTTTTGCGCCGAGGTAATCAGCGATGTTGCTGTCGCCTACATATGCTTCGAATCCATCGATGACCCATTTGTCGTCTTTGATTTCGGTAGCGGTTGTGTTCAAAGCAGTTTCAACATCATACCAACCAAAACCATAGGTGTTTGTAATATCGAGTTCAACTAAGTTACCAGCTTTTGTAGCTAACTTAGATTTACTTAATGCAGTGTTCATAACTTCTGCTTTAACCTTGGTAATACCGAGGTGCTCGCTGAGTAATGTCTTTTTGTTGCCTTCTTCATCGAAGATTACGTATTCGTCATCTCCGCTTAATGAATAAAGGTTAGCATCCATCATCGGTACGTCTAAAGCGTTGTAAACCATAACAGCAACTGCGCTTCTAGGAGCGTTAGCAGCACCAGTTAAGTTTACACCCTTAGTAATACCATTAGAAGCAGCTACTACTAAGTAACCAGTCGGGTAACCACCCTTACGTGATGCGAGCGGTTCGTAACCTAAAGTAACTACCAGCATTTTGATAGCTTCTTCGTACTTAACCGGAGCATCAGGATCGAAGATGCCTTCGCCCTTACCGTTTACGATGCCTAACTGTGCAGCCCAGTTAATGTAACCGGAAGCCCAGTGGTCAGCAGCAACATCAGTAAATGCTGTTGTGCCTGCAGCACCTTTTGCAGCGTTTTCCTGTCCCATAGCGCGGCATACAACTGCTGCGAACTCAGATCTTTTGATTTCAGCGTCGGGGTTAAAGTTACCTTTTTCGTCGCCTTCTAAGATTTTGAGATCAGACAGCACGCTTACTGCTTCGCTATAAGCAGCGTTTGTGTCTACGTCTCCGAATTCTTTAGCAGTAACAACAGCAAGTGAAGAAACGAGCATTGCAACTGTAAGAACTACGGAAATCAGTTTTTTGAGATTTTTCATAGTCTCTCAAATCCTCCCTTATAATAAATTTAATTTTTACCGAAAGAGATATGTAGTTTCGCAACACCTGTTCCTCTTTCAAAAACAGGGTAGCGACTAAAGATAGAGATATAACTCTACCTTGATTATGCATTGATTATATCACTAAAAATTATGATAGTCAATGCCTGATTTGCAGTTGTAATAAAACTGTAAAAAACCTCTGCAAATCTGTATGCAAACGCACTTTAGTGCGTATTTGCCATATGTTTATGTATTGCTTGTGAGCATATGTGTACACATTACTCACCTAATATATTTTAATCTTAATTTTATTTATTGTCAAGAATTTTTTTGCTCTTTTGTGTGTTTTTTTGCAGTTAATTTTTTACAAAAACTATATGCAGTTTAGTTACTTTTTTAGGCACAATATATTGTGTTATTTTGGTTTTTATCTTTTTAAAACATTTTTTGTCTTATTTTTGTTTTATTATATATATTAATAAGGAAGCTTTTGCTTATTTTTTTTGGGACCTGCAATTTTTTTATTTTAAAAACATATAATAAACCATTCTATCGGGAGGTGCTTTTATGTTTTCATCCTTTGCTGTTATGTTAATCTATTTTTTGCGTTTCGGGGCTTTTTTGCTTTCGTATGTATCAAATCCGCACACCTTTCCAAAGCCGCTGTCACCAAAAGAGGAGGAGCATTACTTAAATCTGTCTTATAAAGGTGACGAAAACGCGAAAAACGTTTTAATCGAGCATAACTTGCGTTTGGTTGCTCACGTTGTTAAAAAATATGCTCCGGGACCGGGCTATGACAGCGATGATTTAATATCGGTAGGCACAATCGGTCTTATTAAAGCAATTAACTCGTATGACGGAACAAAAAAAACGAGGCTTGCCACTTATGCCGCGAGGTGTATTGAAAACGAAATTTTGATGCTTATGAGAAAAAGCAAAAAAACATCACAGGAAATTTCGTTAAACGACTGTCTGGGGCACGATTCTGACGGAAACGAGGTGACTTTTATGGAAATTTTACCAGCCGAGGACGAAGAAATAGCTACAACGGTCGGACTTAATATGGATATTAAAAAATTGTATACATATATCGACCGTTGCTTAGAGGGCAGAGAACGCGAAATTATTATTTTGCGTTACGGATTATGCGATAAGCCTTATACTCAACGTGAAATAGCAAAAGCTATGGGAATTTCGAGGTCTTATGTATCAAGATTAGAGAAAAA
>JAZOBB010000084.1:0-2646 GCA_045595745.1 Clostridia bacterium
GAATTCAAATTCGTAAAATCTAACTTCCTTTTTCGAAGCCTGCCAGTGTGTCGATAGTTTATCGACACACTGAAATCAGAGCATTTGCTCTGATTTCTTTTTAATTATATGAATATTATTTTTTCCAGGTGTAAGGGCTAAACAAAAGTAGCATTGGGAATATCTCAAGTCGCCCTGTCAGCATACAAAAGCTCATAACAAGCTTTGAAAGCGGTGAAAATTCTGCAAAATTACTCATAGGACCAACTGAGTTAAGACCAGGACCGATGTTATTTAAAGTAGCGGCGATGGCAGTAAAGTTTGTTGTAAAGTCAAAGTTATCAAGGCTTATTATAAGCATTGCCGCAACAAAAATTACCGCATATGCCGCCATAAACACATTAACACCGCGCACAGTTTCGTGCTCAACTAACCTGCCGTTCATTTTAATTTTAAGGGTCAGTCTTGGGTGTGCGCTTGTTCTGACTTCTTTTATTATGCTTTTTACAAGTATAATAATTCTCGAAACCTTAATACCGCCGCCGGTGCTGCCTGCACACGCACCGATAAACATTAAAAGAACAATTATTGCCTTAGATAGCTCGGGCCACAGGTTAAAGTCTGTTGTGGCAAAACCGGTTGTTGTTATTATAGAGCCAACGGTAAATGATATATGGCGAAAAGCCTCTTCAAAGGTTTTAAACATACCCTGAGTGTTTATAAAAATAATAGCTATCGCCAATAAAATTATACCAAGATATACTCTTAATTCCGTTGATTTAAAGAAGGATTTTCGTTCTTTAAAAAACAGCATATAATAAAGACCGAAGTCAATTCCAAATAAAATCATAAATACCGTAACAACATACTGTACATACGGTGAATAATCAGCAAATCCCGAATTTTTTATCGAAAAGCCACCGGTTCCAGCGGTGCCAAAGGCAACTGTAAGTGACTCGTATAAGTCAAGTCCGTCAAAAAGCAAAAGAACAGTTTGTATTAATGTAAATGCAATATATATAATATATAAAATTTTTGCAGATTCTTTAATTTTAGGTAAAAGCTTTCCTACCGATGGACCGGGGCTTTCGGCTCTTAAAAGATATAGATTTCCTCCGCCCGCCATAGGAAGTATTGCCATTAAAAACACCAAGACACCCATACCGCCCAGCCAATGAGTAAAGCTGCGCCACATAAGCATTGATTTTGAAAGTGCCTCTATATCTGTAAGTATTGATGCTCCTGTAGTTGAAAAGCCTGAGGCGGTTTCAAAAAAAGCATCAATGTAATTTGGAATATTGCCCGAAATTACAAATGGAAGTGCGCCGAATGCACTCATAAAAATCCAGCAAAGAGCAACCGCAACAAACCCTTCTTTTGCATACATTGCTTTGGTTTTTGTTTTTATTGTTGTTAAAACAGAGCCTATTAAAAGGCATATGCCGATGACTGTAAAAAAGGCGGCACATTCGCCTGTTTCGACGTATATAAATGAGCAGGCAAGGGGCAAAAGCATACATGCCGCTTCTATTTTAAGCACCCAGCCGAGAATATTTAATATCATTCTGTAATTCATGATGTTAACCTCTATTTTAAAATATCGCTGATATCTTTAAACCCTTCTTTTAAAGTTACAACAATAACCGTATCGCCGGGTAGAATCATATCGCAGCCTCGTGGAATAATAATCTTTCTGTTACGATTAATGCACGCGATAAGTATATTTTCTTTAAGTGCAAGTCTTTCGAGCTTAACATTTGAAATGGGTGAGCCCTCTTTAATGCGAAACTCTAAAGCCTCGGCTTTTCCGTTTAATATAAAGTGCATAGTTTCGATATTGCTGCCTAAAGAGTTTTTCAATGCACGAACAAAACGTACAATATATTCTGCAGTAAGATTTTTTGGATAAATTGTGGTTCCGAGCTGCAAATCGCCTATAACGTGACCATATTCTATTCGGTTTAATTTTGTAACAACCTTGCCGCCGGTCTGCGTTTTTGCATATAAAGAAAGTAAAACATTTTCTTCGTCAATATTAGTAAGCGACACAAAAGAATCAAAATGCTCAAGTCCTTCTTCCATTAATAACTTATTGTCTGTTCCGTCGCCGCAAACTATTGTTGCTTTAGGAAGAAGCTGAAACAGCTCGTCGCATCTTTCTTGCTTATGCTCAATAATTTTAACACCTATGCCCGTTTGCAAAAGTCTGTTTGCAAGATAATATGCCATATCCCCGCCGCCGACAATAAGTGTATCTTTTACGCGGTCTGTGCGAACGCCTATCTTTTTAAAGAAATTTCCTGCCTCGCCGATTGGTGCTATAATACTTATAAAATCGTGTGCGTGCATAACAAAATTACCCGAAGGTATAAATGCCTCGTCGCCGCGCTCTACACCGCAGACCAATATGTTGCTGCCGAGTTTAGCAGAAATATCCATAATCTTTAAGCTATCAAGGGGAGAGTCTTCGGCAATTTCAAATTTTAAAATTTCGACTCTGCCCTTGGCAAAGGTATCAATGTTAATAGCAGACGGAAATCGAAGTGCTCTGGCTATTTCGGTTGCTGCCGTAAGCTCGGGATTAACAATAAGTGCTAAGCCCAGCTCGTCTTTTATAAGGCTTATTGCCTTAAAATATTCAGGCTTTCTTACTCTTGCGATGGTCTG
>JAZOBB010000085.1:0-13376 GCA_045595745.1 Clostridia bacterium
TCTTGGTGTGAAGTTAAGTCACGGTCATAAACTTCTTGCGTAAGAAAATCTTTTTCGCGCATCTTTAAAAGCTGCTGAGAAATAGAATCGTGGAATTGAATGATAGCTCTGTTTTTACTTGCGTCTAAAAGAGCAGAGTGAAATTGATGACCGTATTTTAGCATATGAGATTTATCTTTTGCACCGTGCATTTTATTAATGGCATCTTTCATACGTAAGATATCATCATCGGTGCGACGTGTTGCGGCTAAAAATGCGGCGGCAGGCTCTAAAATGTATCGTATTTCTACAAGCTCAGAAAGAGCACTTTCGTCCATAATAAGTTCGCCTAAATCCCAGCTTGAAATTGCGGTCATTGCGTTTTCGGATACAAATGTACCCTTGCCGGCAGCAGAGGTTACAATCCCTGCCATTTGCAAACTTTTTATTGCCTCACGCACAGAGCTTCTTCCTATTTTAAACATAGCAGCAAGGTCAGCCTCGGTCGGCAGACGACTGCCTTCAGTAAAAGTTTTATTTTTAATTAACAGAATTATCTGGTCAGCAACAGATTCATATTTTTGTTTGTTGACGATAGGTGTTACCTTCAAGCCCAATATGCTCCTTTCGATACTAATGCATAACATATATTATTATATATGTTTTTTGCCTGATTGTAAAGCATTTAAAAATTAATAAAACAATAAAGTATAAAATTATACAATTTTACACAAAAAAATATCAGTTTTTGGTTAGATATCACATTGCAAATTGTCAGACAATATGATAATATGTTAATGCACATTAAAATAATGGGAGGATTTTAAAATGGAACAGAAAACAGTTATCATTACAAATGAATTGGTAAAAAAATATGTTTCGATTGATGACGTTATCGAACAAGTTGAAAACACATGGAAATGGTATGGCGAAGAAAAGGTTATTATGCCGCCAAAAATTACTACTGATATGAGCAGTGCCGGTGTTAACGGTTGGTTTAACTCTATGCCTTCATACATCGGACCTATTGATTCTGCCGGTATTAAGGTCGTTGGCGGATATTCAGACAACCCGAAAAAAGGCTTGCCGTTCATTCGTTCAAATCTTTTATTAACAGACCCGCACGACGGTTTTTTGCGTGCACTCATCTGCGGCGACTGGATTTCTGATGCACGTACAGGTGCACAGCCTGCAGTTGCTATGAAATATTTAGCTGCAAAAAGTGACATCATCACAGTTATCGGTGCTGGTCGTCAGGCATTTTATGCAGTAACCTGCATCAGTCGCTTACATAAAATTAAAGAGCTTAGAATTTGTGATATTTCAAAAGAAGCTCGTGAGCGTTTTGCATCATACTTCCCGGATGCTGATTTCGATATCGTACCTTACGAATCCAACGAAGAAGCTTGCAGAGAATCTGATGTTATTATTACGCTTACTACAGCCGATGCAGTTTTAGTTGAAGAACCATGGTGCAAACCCGGTAGCTTAGTTCTGACAATGGGTTCTTTCCAGGAAGTTTCAGATGATATTGCAAGAAAGTTTGATAAAATCTACTTAGACCACATCGCTCAGGGTATGCACAGAGGTCAGTTCAAGCCGATGGCAGAACGTGGCGAAATCACAGCTGACGATTTTGCTGCAGAGCTTCCTGAAATCGTAGCCGGCAAAAAGCCTGGCCGTCAGAATCCTGAAGAGCGCTTAATGTGCGAATTGGTTGGTATGGGTAGCCCTGACGTTTGTATCGCAACCTTAGCATACGAACGTGTAACAAAAGCCGGCGAAGCAGTTACTACTGTTGATATGTTAGGTGAATAATTGCGGTTGGCAAATTTAGCGCAGAACATCTGGTAGTAAAAATAAAAGAGGTTGTACAGCCTCTTTTATTTTTGTCTTTTAGCGGTTTGGACTATTTTTACATTGCATTTTTAAGGGATAGGAAAAATTGTTTAGAATTGACAAACGGAACCGCAGGGCGACCCGAAGGCGTACGTGGGTACGTCGAGGGTGAGGTTTGTCAATAGCTAAAAGACGAATAAAAAAGAAGAACATCACTTTTAAGAGATGTTCTTCCATATTTATTAAAAACGATGTTTTAATAAATTTTTATTTCGTTTTTTGTTTATTTTGTCTTTTAGCGGTCTGGACTATTTTTACATCCCGTAATTATTTTAAATAGAATACTTCGTCTAAATCCTCATAGTATTTTCCCTCGTCGTGATGCAAAAAGCAAGGTTTAGTAAAAGACCACCATTTTTGCATAATGGGGTATTCCTCCATTTTTGCCATATCTGCATCATAGTCATCGCCTGTGTACTCATAGTATGTAAAAACCTGAGTGCCGCGAATGCTTATTGAATAATTATGAATGTTGCTTGCCGAAATAATTTCTAATATTTCGGGCCATGCGTTTCTGTGAATAGTTGCATAATCTTCAACTTTTTCGGGTTTTAAGTCAGAGTACAAAATAAATCTTTTCATTGTACCTTCTCCTTTTATACACAGCAATATCCGGTTGAGTAGTAGCCTAAATTGTGACGACGGTCAAGACGGCCGTAGCTTGCACATACGGGGATATCAGAATCAAGCTCAACTGAGTACTGACCGAACGGAATCTGGAATTTTTCTTCACAGATAGGTAAATCCATTCTAACACAGATTACTCTTTCGGCAGGAACAATAAGAGTGAGGCCCTTAACCGGCTCTTTGTCTTCAAAGTAAAGATTTACTTTGATGTGAGCATCTACTGTGTTTTTATTTGTAATCATCATAGCCTCATGACCCGGAAGTTCAGGGTCATCTCCATTGCCAGGCAGGTCGCCGTCTATGAACATATATTTTGTATATCCTAAAACTTTTTCTGACATATTTTTATCCTCCTTAAATATTAAAGGTCTTTCATAAAGTAGTCGCACATTTTCTGTGAAAGCGGACGGCATCCGTTTTCTGTGATAACGAAGCCTGTTTCGATACGTCCACCGTGAAGGTCAGGATGACCGAAGAAGCTTACGTCAACCATTACAGTCATTCCTGGAACGAGAACGAAGTCGCCGTTGGGACCAAAGAACGGAGATTCGGCCTCCATAAGACCGATTGAATGAGCAAACGGACATACGATATAGTCCTTTAAGCCGTGCTTTTCATAGTAAAGACGACCCGGAACATCAATTTCGCGACCGGTCATACCGGGTTTTAACATTTCGCGTGTAAGTCTGAAGGTTTCGCGCATATGGTTTAATAAATCTTTCTGTTTCTGTGTGTAAACACCGTTAACAGGAATTGTATCGCCGAATGTTCCTGCATAGCCGTTAAAACGTGGAGCAATACCAATCATAACAAGCTCTCCATCTTCCATAGGCTTGTTTGTAGCGGTAGGAACAACAGCCTTAGCACGTTCGCCAGAGCCAACGATGGTTGAGTATGCAAAGCTGGTTGCGCCGTTTGCTCGGCAATAAGCCTCACCTGCTGCTGCAACCTCAAATTCGTATGCGCCCGGTTTAATCTGAGCCATCATTTTGTCGTATGCAACATCACAAAGATCAGTAGCTTTTTGAATTTGTGCAACCTCCCAGTCAGATTTATAAGCGCGGAGAGTTTCGTATTCATCAGTG
Source organism: Clostridia bacterium (assembly GCA_045595745.1). GTDB lineage: Bacteria > Bacillota > Clostridia > UBA1381 > UBA9506 > RGIG1666. The sequence goes on from JAZOBB010000085.1 coordinate 3,591, forward strand.
ATGTCAACCATTTCAACACCACCAAAGCCTTCTACGAAATCGCAGTAAACCTGATGAGGAATAGTAGCAGTACCAACAAAACCGATGCGTTTTAATATTGTACCTTCACTCTTTAATTCTTCGTCAAGCTGTTTAAAGTTAATGATTGTTGCGTTCGGATACTCTTCGTCAGGAACCATAAACACGGGGAAGCAACGAACCTTAGTGATAGCAGAGTTCATTTTTGCAAATGGCTCTGATTCAGGTCCACCTAAAAGGATAGGCTCACCTTCTGTAGGGATAAGAACAGAACCCTTTTCAAACTGTCCGCACCAACCGGTTAAATACCAGCCGTTTGCAACGTTTAATTCATCAAAATAGATGAGTGCTGCATCTAAGTTTTTTGCCTTTAAAATTTCTCTTACCTGCTTAATTCTTTTTTCTGTTTCAGCCATATTGTAGTATGCCATGAAACTCACTCCTTTTTTATATTATTGAATAAAATTATCATCAAGCGGAAACATCGGGCGACGAATATTTTTCATATTCATATCCTTTAAATGCTCGGTAGAGCTGCCCGGCGTAAACGCTAAGATTGCTCTTTTAGCTGCCTTTGCAAGTTCCGGAAAAAGATATCCGAGCTTTACAACGACAATTTTATATTTTGAAAAATCAAGATTAATTGATTCAAAAATATCAGGACGGCACATAGCTGCTCTGTTTTTTGTTATAACCACGGTCATATCTCCGCAGTCTAAGGTCACTGACGGACCTGCATTGGCACCTGTGTATGACAGAATATCGCCTTTGTGGATAAGCTTGCCCGTTATTTCGGCTGTTTCGCTGTTTTTATCAAGACTACCGCCTACATTAAGTGTTAATGTGTCACCTATTTTTGCCGCGTAGCACGCATCGCAGGCAGGACTGTCGGCAATGCCTGCAATGAGCACATTTTTTGCACCTGATTCTTTAATGCGGTTTATCATATATGCATTGTCACCTGCCGCACCTGCGGTGGTGTTGTCGCCTGAGTCAGAAATAAACACCTGCTCTTTTGCTGAAATAGCGGTTTTTATAGCCTCGGTCGGCTCTAATGCTTCAATTAAAAATTTGAAGTCATGCCGTACTTCGTAAAATTTTAATGCTAAGGCTTCGGCATATTTTTTAGCGAGTTCGGTATCATTTTTGTGCGTAACCACAAAGCTGGGTCCCATATACGGCTCATCAACCCAGGACTGACCATTAAATACCTGAACGCATAAAATATCTTTGGTTTCGTTTTCGAGTCTTTCTGCCTCTTCCATAATACTCTTTAAAGGCTCTAAAGCAGTCTGCACAGCATCACCGCAAATTACAACATTTGCACGTGCCATTTGTGGCTTTGGCAAAATGTTTTCTTTAATGCACGTTAAAAGATGCTCTGCCGCACGCAGCTGTGTTTCGGTATGGTCGCAGTGCGGAGCAGTGCGAAATCCGGTTATGCAGTTTGCTAAGCTTACAATTTCGTCGGTGTTGTTGGCGTGAAAATCCATTGCAACACACACAGGGATATCATAGCCTATCTTATCGCGCAGTAATTTTAATAAGTATGTATCTCCTGAACCGATTTCTTCAACATACATTGCACCGTGAAGATAAAGCCACACACCGTCTATGTCATTTGTGGGGATGGCATTAACAAGCTCATTTGCAAGACGCAGAAAATCCTCTTTTACAACCGCGCCGCCCGGAAGAGCATGAGCATAGATGGTGGGGATAATTTCGCATCCGTTTTCCAGAAAATAGTCAACTACCTTTATTTTTTCATACATTGCTTCGCCGACAGCGTAGTCGAAGTCTTCGAATTTAGTATAAATGGGAGTCAAACTGTTTCCTTCACACTGAATAGAACCTATTGCAATTTTCATAGAATTTATCACCTCATATTAGCTATTGCAAACGTTTGCAATAGTGATTAAAAAAATATTTTAAGTAAAAATATTTTTCTTTTTTAAAGTTTTTTTACTGTGTCACCTTTTTGAAGAAACGGCTCTAAAAAAATTTGTGTTTCTTCTTTGGGTGTATCGTTTTCGCATAAATGTTTTAAAAGCAATTCGCCGACCTTTTTGCCGATAACATCTTCGGGCTGACGAACCGTTGTAATCATTTGCCGTCTGTCATCTTTTAAATTGTGAATATCAAACCCGATTACCGATATATCCTCAGGAACACTTAAATTGTGGTCGCGTATCGCACGTAATGCTCCGTATGTCATTTGCTCCGATGTGACAAAAACAGCCGTAAAAGGCGATTGCTTGCGGTTATCCAGCAATTCGCACATTGCCTTATATCCGGAATCAAGCTTGTAGTCACCGAATTTTATAAGAGCATCATTTTTTTCTATGTTATTATCTAAAAGAGCAGAGTAATATCCTGCCAAACGGTCTGCGCCTGTAGTTTCGGATATAGAGCCGATGATTGTCGCAATTTGTTTATGTCCACAGGTTAAAAGATAATTGACGGCGATTTGACCGGCTTTTTTATTGTCAATTGTTATTGCATTAATTCCGTCAAGCTTGGGGATATTATCAATAAAAACTACGGGAATATCGTTTGCAATAAATTTGCTGACGGCATCGCCGTTTGAGTCGATGGTTGCCAAAACTAAAGCATCAACCCTGCGTTTATATAAAATATCAAGATATTTGCGTTCTTTATCTGCTTTTTCATGAGTATCGGCTAAAATAAGCATATATCCGCTAGCGGATACTTCATTTTCAATTTCTTTAACAATCGTTCCAAAAAACGTTTCTGAAATATCAGGCAAAACAACAGCAATGGTTTCGGTCGAGGATTTTTGCAACGAACGGGCAACCTCGTTTGGTATGTATGAATGTTTTTCAAGTGCCTCTAAAACGCGTTGCTTGGTTTTTTCGTTGCCTTCATATTTGCCGTTTACGACGCGAGATACCGTAGAGGCAGAAAGACCGAGATCTTTTGCTATATATTTAAGAGTACCTTTGTTCATAAAATCACCTTTTGCAAACGTTTGCTTTTATATAATTATAATTCAAATAAAAAGAGTTGTCAATAAAAAACTGTATCTTGTTATGTAAAAATAATCGGACTGTTTTCTTTACGCAAAAACCCTCACAGCAGTCAACACTAGCCAATCGCGCTTTGCGCTCTTGGAGTGTTTTCGCATGGGCGTTGTTAGCCAAATTAAAATTTGGACAACGCTCCAAGCGTTCGAATCCCACGATAATAAAAAAATAACCGCACACACTGAAGTGTATGCATAAAAAGGGCTCCCGCAAAGCTTTGCTTTGTGGGAAAAAGGAGAGGCAGCGGACATTGCGTAGCCGAATTTTTGCAAAAAAATACGGCAAGCTAAGGAGCTTGCCGCGACGTGGTACGCCCGAAGGGATTCGAACCCCTGATCTTTCGGTTCGTAGCCGAACACTCTATCCAGCTGAGCTACGGGCGCATATTAATAGCTGAACAACGAATAGTATTATAACACGACTTATATTAAAATGCAAGTGTTTTTTTAATTTTTTTTAAAATATGTGAATAATAAGTTGTAGTGTTTATATAATTGTAAAAAAATCGGAACAAGCATAGCCTGTTCCGATGTGGTGGAAGGAGATGGAACGACACGCGCTGTTTTATTAAATATTTTAGTTATTTTTCACACTACATAAATGGCTTAATAGACGGCTTTTGATACTTTTATTGTTTAATTATGAATTTCTGTTTTGTAGTCAAATTTTAAAAAATCGTGTAAAAATCGTGTAAAAAATAGAGTGTCTAACACACTCTATTTAGTATCTGGACAGCTCGTTCCTCTTCTCGTGGATAAAGGTGAGAATAAGTGTTCCAGGTAATCTCTATTTTGGAATGTCCCAAGCGACGTGCAATTTCTTGTATATTAATGCCCTCATTTGCAAGAAGGCTGGCGTGTGAGTGCCTAAAGTCGTGCACTCGAATACATTTAAGACCTGCAGCTTCGGCATATTTTATATTTCTATTTGCTATGCTTGTATCCCTGAGGCATTTAACACCGCCGCAGATGCGCATATCCTCAGAAAAATTATTTATTTTTTTTTGTCGTTCTTTATGTTCGTTTAATACAGCAATCAAAGGGTGTGGCATTTGAATCGAGCGGTAAGAAGATTTGTTTTTCGGAGGAGTTTCTCGGTCGCCACCTTTTAGTTTTTGCGTTATGCTACGACGTACATTTATAATATCACCGTCTATGTCGGACCATTTTAGCGCATTTATTTCGCCTTTTCTCATACCTGTATAAAATGCAATGTTGAAAAAAACATAATATCCCCAGTCAGTAAGATTCACGGCGGCATTTCGGGCACAGTGTATAAATTTTTTAAATTCGGCAGCTGTGTAATATTGTATTTTTTCTTGCGGGTTTGTTTGATACGGGTCTTTAAAATTTCCCACTAAGGTCAAAGGGTTTTTATGGAGATATTCCATCCTGACAGCATAATTAAGGAGAGTACGGAACTCGCTATAAATATTTTGTCGAGTCGAGAGAGCTAAACCTAACTCCGATATGGAGTTTTTCCAGTTCTGCAAAACAGTTTTATTTAATTTATCTATCATCTTGTCACCGAGATACGCAAGAACGTGGCGCTCTAAAATCTGAGAGTCTTTTTCAAGAGAGGTTTCGCGAACGTCGTGTCGTTTTGAAGTTTTATATTCCTCAAACAGATTCCTAAGGTTCATGCGTTCACCGGGAGCGGATTCTTTAACCTCACGTGTAAGCTTTGCCTCTAACTCTTTTGCATCAGCAAGACCATAAGCAGTGCGTGTTAGCTGATGATTTTTGCCGGAGAGGTCAGTATAATTTATGCGTACATTGTACTTTTGCAGACCATCTTTTTTGCCCTCAGCCTTATAAATAGGCATAAAAAAACACTCCTTTTTCGTAAAAATAGTTTGACGAAATAAGGGTGTATGTGATATACTAACCTTGTCTAGGGATTAGCATAGGTTCAAACACCCTATAATCCTCGTGCCTCGCTCGGTTGCCGCCGGGCGAGGTATTTTTATTACTTAAATTTAATCATCGAAAACCATATCATAAAATACGTTTTCAGGTATAATTTCAATATCCTTGCCTTTTAGTTTCAACTCTTCGGCCTTTTTATGTTTGCTGCTCTTGCCGTCTTTAATTGCGCTGCAATAATCATTATTTCCTAAAATCAAATAATTTGTTTTAGCAGTTACACTGTTTCCGCACGTGCCACCAAAGTCAAGAACCATCTGCATAGCATCTTTGCGTTGCATTTTTTCTAACGTTCCTGTAAATACACACATCTTTCCATATAGCGGATGCGTTTCATCAAACTCTGTTTTATCGGTCGAAAGCTCTTTAATATTAATTGCGCTGGTGTGCGTTTTGCTTTTTGGTTTAGGCAGCACTTCTGATAAGCCGAGCATATCATAAAATTCATATTCAGATAAGATGGTAAAATCCTTTTCTTTTGCAAGCTGGTCGGCTTTCATCATCTTTTCTGAGAGGTCGCCTCTTTTATATTTGCGATACGTTGTTTCACCAAATATGATTACGTCAGAATTTTTGAAAAATGTTGGTGTGGGTGTTGCGCTGCATCGAGTACATAAATCAGCCACAACATCATAAGGAACAGCTTGAGTTTTTCCTTTTATTACAATTTTTTTATTTTTAAATGTATCAATTTTACCAAAATCGAAAGCATTAAGGCGGCTATATAATTCGCTATAAAAATCTTTGCTTTTATCTTTTAAAATACAATATAATTTATTCGTTGCCTGACAGTCAGCAAGAGCGCGGTGCGCTGTGTCGCTGGGTATATTAAAATACTTTATTAATGTTGAAAGCTTGTGGTCTGCCGTTTCTTTTACATACCTGCGTGACAAACGAAGGGTATCAACAAAATCGTTTTCGAAATGCTCCCCGCTATATTTTATCAAATTATCATAAATGAAGTTAATATCGAAATGAATATTATGTCCGACTAAAATACTTTCACCGACAAAGGCCTTAAAATCAGGCAAGATGTCTTCTATAACCGGAGCACTTGAAAGCATTTCATTAGTTATTCCGGTAAGAGATATTATAAAATCATCAACCGGCACACACGGATTAACAAGAGACTGAAAACTGTCAACAATTGTTCCGTCCGAAACCTTTAATGCTGCAAGCTCAATAATTTTATCGTTAGAAGCATCATATCCTGTTGTTTCTATATCAATTACAACGTATTCATCAGGGAAAATCTCAAGACTTTCACCCTTACGGCGTGTAATTTGTTCTTTATCATAATGTTGAAATTCCATATTGTCAAATCTCCCTTATAGTATATTTACCTTATATAACTTTGAAAAGCAACGGCTTTACCAAGAATTTTTACCTGATTCAGCTGTTCACCTTCGTAATTTTGTACTTTATGTGTAGGGTTTTCAGGGCGCAGCTCCAAGCGGTTCGGATATTTATACACGCGCTTTAGAGTAACCTCGTCACCTATAATAACGGCAGCAATCTCACCATCTTCGACGTCGGGCTGTTCCTTAATAAAAACAACGTCACCGTCAAAAATACGTGCATTTATCATACTATCGCCCTGAGCGGTCAAACAAAAGTCAGCATTGATATTTGCACTTGCCTCGACAAACGTTTCATATTCCTCATTAGCATATATTGGCTCCCCACAGGCAACCTTGCCGAGCATACGAAATCTTTTCATTTTTATGGGACTAATATTATATTTAGAAAAGTCTGTTATCTTTTTTTCTTCATTACCCATTAAATACCCTGCGGTTGTATGCAGAGCCTCGGCGAAAGCTATGATTTTTGATTGAGTTATATCGTTTATACCGGATTCGATTTTAGCAATGGTAGAGCGAGATTTATACCCTAGCTTTGCCGCTAACTCATCTTGTGACATTCCTAGTTCCAATCTTCTTCTTTTTATATTTTCATACAACGGAAGCATATAAAACACCTCTTTCATCAACAACTATAACACAGCAGTTCCTGAAAGTCAACATTTTTTTATTTTTTTGCAAAAAACTGTTGACAAACAATCACGCTAGTGCTATACTGTAAACGTGATTAAAAATCACGAAAGTTTTTAGGAGGTGATAGTAATGACCAACACGACAGCTTTCATGGAAGAAGTAAAGAAATCTGGACTAAAATTCAAGGCGATCGCCGAATCCGTAGGCCTCACACCCAATGGTTTGAGGAAAAAAGTACAAAATGAAAGTGAGTTTAAAGCAAGTGAAATTTCAAAATGTACAGAAGTTATGCATTTAACTAATGAACAACGTGATATTATTTTTTTGCAAAAATAGTGATTTAAAATCACTAAACGATTTGAAAACTTAAAGCGAGGAAGGAGCAAAAAATGTATATTGATGAAGAAGGTAATTTAAAAAGCTCAAACGTTACTATTGTGTGTGGCGCAGCGGCAAGCGGTAAAACTACATATGTAAAAAAGCATAAAGGCAACGGTGATATGGTCGTAGATTTAGACCTTATAAGTCAAGCGATAAGCATGTGTGAAAAAACTAGTCTGCCAAAAAACCTTTTACACACAGCTTTAGCAATAAGAGATTTTATATACTGCGAGATTGCTAACGAACGTGTTGAGGCTAAAAATATTTGGGTTGTTGCTAGCTTGCCGAATGGTAAAAAAAGAAGGCAACTAGCAAATAAACTTAATGCGAAAATTGTTAAAATCAATGCGACGAAAGAAGAATGTATAAAAAATGCAATAAACGACCCCGAGAGAAAAGATAAAGAACTTCAGATGCAAATCATACAAAAATATTTCGATGAATACAGCGACTAAATTTAAAGCGAGGAAGGGTGTTAAGTGAAAAAACAAAAGATACCTTGGTGGTTGAAAAGCAAAAAGGACGAATGCCACATATTTTCTAAAGGTGACTGGATAGCCATTGCAGTATCCGCGGCAACAACGGTTGTAATGCGTGTATTATTAGGTTTGATAGAACGGATATTATGATAGGGATGCAGACTAACTTCTTGGCTTCTTTTCGTTTTCTTTCAAAATAAGTTACGCCAAGCGGTTTTCGTTCCACATACACAAGCCTGTCGCTTGAATTAAAAATAAGCTCGACAAGACCTTCATATTTTAAGAGAGCGTAAGCCTCTCTAATTTCATCACTTGAATGCAGGTCATAAAACAATTCTGACGCTTTGATGCTGTTTGTATGCTTGCAAGCGGCTATTTCATTAACATCTTTAAGAATTTTTTCGTATAATTGCATTTGCATTACCCCCTGAAATGAAATTATAACATTACAAAAACTAGAATGCAATAAAAAGAAAAAACAAAGAGAGGTGTGAACAAATATTATGTATCCAAAATTACCATGGTGGGCCTGGGTTCCGCAAAGCGTAATAAGCATAGTGGCGATAATTACTGCTTTATACACGCTAAAATAGGCTCGGAAATTTGATGAAGGGAGAACGATAAATGCAAAAACACGAGAAACTTAAACTATGCATAAATTGTAAAATCAGAGATTGCGCAAGTGACGAATGTCCGTATGAAAAGCAGTTTCGTAAAAAAATGCTGTTACTTCGTAAAATTACGCTTGTGTGTTCGGTAGCCTCTCTAATATTTTCGACATTAGTGATATTGCTGACACTATTAATGAGATAACCGAAACAACAAGCGGTGCAAGATGCCAAAAGAAAGTGTTGTATTTTTCTTCTAACACTTCCATAGACTTATCGGTTAAATAAACAAAAGTAGAATCATCCATTTTTCTATTGGAAAACATAACGTATTCAGCGACTGGAGAAGGTATAAGCCGTTGCAATTCGTAACAGTCTTTACATTTGGTCTTTATCAAAATCTTGTTGAGTTTTTTGTATCTCTTGATTTTCTTTAAGAGTTTTCGCTCTCTGGAACTCATACAAACACCCCTTTGTTTTTTAGAAAAATTATAACACAGGGGAACGGTAAAGTCAAAGTGCGATGAAAAATATTTAAAAGAGGTGATTTATATGCAGAGAATAAGAATACCGCAGATTAAAGACATAGCGGCAGTTATTCGTATCTATTACAGCAGGCTTGAGCTTGAAAATGACGACATACGTAAGCTTTTTCCTGGCATTTCAAATTCAAAGATTGCTAACCTGAAAAAGCCTGTACTTGAACACATGGACAAAAACAATATTTTGCGGTACGGGTACCATAGCATTAATACACAGGCGGCCTTTGAGGTGTGGGGTCTCGATATCAAAGATTTAGAAAAAAGACTTTCCGCACTTAACAGGCTCAATATGCTGAAAGAAGCAGAAACAAATGAAAAAACAGGATAAACGGCTAGAGTCATGTGAAACGGGCTGGGAAATACTAATTGCAATTTCGCTCACTTCAATGATTTTAACAACTGCGCTGTTTGCAGTTTTTATAGTGGCGCTTATAAAGTCTTTTTTATAAAACATAAGGAGGCGGAATACATATGAAAAAACAGGATAAACAATTTATAGCACTAGCCACAGCTCTGATGATAGGCTTGCTTATTCTTATAGCGGTTCTTTTTAGATGCGCTATAAAGGAAGAAGAGCTTACACCGGAGCCGTACACGGTCTGCTACGGTGATAGTCTGGACAAGCTGTATTATGAATTCGGCGGCGGAAACTTAGAAAAATGGCGATACGAGGTTAAAAAGCTAAACGATATGGAAGAGAGCGGACTTTATGAAGGCGACGAGATAGTTATTTTAGTATCGAAAGAGGAGTGAATATAAATGAGAATGACAAAAGAAGAGTTTATGAAAAGCTTT
>JAZOBB010000086.1:0-39005 GCA_045595745.1 Clostridia bacterium
GGCACCCCGAATACAAGGACAAAAACGGAAATCTTGTATCTGTCAGGGGTAGTAAATTGGGTGATTTATATACCCGGAAAGGAATAGAATATGAGCTTACAAAGAAACTCACAAGACAATATGAACAATCAGCCGAAGCCGTGCGTTCGGGAGAAATTACGGACACCGCAGGAGAGAATAGACACCCGTATGGAAATATTGGAGAGCCTGTGGCAGCAGCTACAGACCTTGCGAGAGGACAACTTGACCGAAGCGGAGAACAAGCTACAGCTAACGGCATATCTGACAATAGCGGAAGAAATGTTCAAAGCTCTGATGACTTTTACGAACGCTATAGAAAGCGACATCAAAAGTCTAAAGGAAGAACAAATGAAGCTGTTAAGCCTGCAAAAAGAGTACATCATGACGAGTGGGAACGAGATTGATAGACTTGTTTTCAGAACCTATGATGATATAAAAGAACAATATGCCGTGCTTATTGAAAATGCCTTAAAAGAGGCAACCGACAACCACAACCGCAGTATGAAAGCATTGGAGCGTGTTGCGGATCAATGCACAGAAACCGAAAAGAAAGCACAGGAAAGCAATGCCGTGCTTTGCCGTGTGGATAATTTTTGGAAATTTCTCAATTTTACAGCACCGATATATGTTATAGCGGATATTATAATACGGCTGATTTTTCGGTAAAATTTTAAAAGCCCTGCACATCGCTTTGTGCAGGGCTTGACCTCTTATTATGGCGATTTCGCCGTAATTAAATTATTTATTGGATAATTTATCGTACTGTATTTCAGATTCGCCTGTGATTTTATTTGTTTTCTTTTTATAAAGCAAAGTGTATTTTGCTTGTCCAGCGGTATAATCTTTATCACCTTTTGGGAAGAAAGAACGGCAGAAATGGGAATCGGAATTTTCAAGTCTGTCAAGGAATATGTATATATCTCTGCTGTTATGTGCAGATTGAAGCAGATAATCCGCTTGAATTAGTGAAAACACTTGCTTCTTTGAATTATATTTGAAAATAATCTCATTGCTGTCAAGCATGCTTTCCAAAAACTCAAAATACTCAATTCGCTCTTTGACAAAATCAAAGTTTTCGCTTTTAGTTAAAGGATCATAATCTATCTTTCCGTCTATTGCGTAATCAAACACTTTTTTCCTTGAAGCAGTACGGAAAAATTCATTGTCAACGAGTTTGTGAAGTCCGGCTAAATGCACAAACTCCGTTTCAGAAAAATTAAGTATTATTTTTGACATTTGACCTTTTCTGCCAATAATGATTTCGTATTGTGTATCAATCAGCTTTTGAAAAGCCAATGCACACCTTTGTAATTTATCTGCCATTGTAAATATCCTTTCACATAAGTAAAAGCCGTTCCACCAAGAAAGCAGAACGGCTTTTAGTGCATTTTCTTTCGGCATTAAGCCTACGCCGATTTGAGGTTACACTACACAAACCCCTCCCGAAAGCTCCGTATGCCAACGCATATCGGCACGCCGACACACATCTACGCTTTAACAGACACACCTGTTGCCTGTTGCTAATATTATTATACTCAAAACTTTAAAATATGTCAATAGATTTAAAGAAATTTTGTCGTTATGCCTAAAAATATTTTTACCTACAGTATTTGTCCATAAATTCCTGTAACTTATATCCGTTAGGGCTTGTCAATCTTACCCTGTCTGCAACTGATATAAATTCTCTGTATTTAGCATAAAGTAATTCCTGTTCATCTTTCCACACTTCGGAATAAATATTCCATGCAGTATCAATTCTTTTTTGTGCTTTGTGTATTTCTCCCATATCCATATACATCAATCCTGCACCCCAAAGGATATTAGCATAATCGGTTGTATCATATAAGTCAGAATCATTCATTACCTTTGCACACCTTTCAAGTGCTGTGACAGCTTTGTTATAGTCTCCCAATTCTGCTGCCAAGTTTGCATAATTAAATACCTGTGCAATACCGTCACGGCTATTATCCAATCCGGCTTTTTTAAGAACGCTGTACCCAAGTTCCATATATTTTCTTGCTTCTGTCTTATTGCCGTTTGATAAATATACTGCTCCTAAATTACTGTATATGTTTGATACAAGCAATGGATTTTCCTTTTCCAATCCCTCACAATATTCAGCGGCTTTCTTCTGATAATGCAATGCTTTATGAAAATCATTTTTGAATACTTGTTCGTAGGTTGCCTTGTAATCAAGCAATAGCGCCTGTTCGGATATATTGCATATTCCGTCTGCCGTCATTTGTTCAAGCTCGGACAGTATCGTATCCATGCCAATTTTATATCTGTACTTCTCCATATATGGAAATACATCTACAAGCAGTCTTATATATGCCCGCATATCGTCTTTTTCAGCATATATAATTATATTTTCCGCGACAGTAAATAACAGCTTATGATACGGTAAATCAATACCATGAAACAAGCATTGAAATCTTGTGTTATCAATAAATGTTTTACAGTTGCTTATACTCGGCTTTGTATCATCAACAGTAACCTCTTGAATTAAAGGGTGAAGATATATCTTTCTACAATCCGTCTTTTGAATGAACCCCAACTCAATTAAGTCGTTTATAGCGTTAAGGTTTTTCAATTCAAGCCATTTTGCAAACATTTTGGGATTTATACCCTCTGTAGGAATAAAAGCCATATTTCGCATTATGTTCTGTGCCTTATCGGACAGACAAGCTAATGTTATCAACGTGTGGATATGCTCATAGTATGTACCTTGTGTGCTTTTTCCGTCTTTTACAATTCCTATCCTATCATCAGTATCAAGAATGGTTTTTGTTTCCTGTAGTTTCTGCAATAGTGCTTTTGCATTTAATATCCCCGAAGCTAACAGCCTTGCAGAAAGCTCAACCGCCAATGTATGACAATGTACGGCTTCTATAATCTGCTTTACAATATCAATATTTTTATCGTTAATTTCGTAAAAATATCCAACAAGCTCCAACAAAGAATCGATATCTGCCATTTCCGAAATATCAATGAAATGATAATTGTCAAATCTGCTCCGTGCTGTAAACAGTATTCGGCAACGATATTTCATAATGACATCAAATATAGGCTCTTTAGTTGATGTTGTATTAAAGTTATCAATAATAATCAGCGTATCTTCTTTCAAACTACGCAAGAAACGGTTATGATTTTTGAAACGAACATCAACATTATCCGTTGGCTTATCGTCAGAAAATTCAAAGTCAGCTATCATCTGCTTTAAATCGCCTGTATATGTAAAGAACAAAATATTTGTGTAATCCTTTTTATGTACTTCTGCATATTTTTTTGCAATCTCACTTTTACCTATTCCGGCAACACCCTGTAGAAAAAGTTTATCGTGCTTTCTCAGTATTTCATCTATAGCTTTCAGTTCGGTATCTCTACCGCAGAAGTGCTTACAGGCTTTTGGTGGAAATCCGTCAATAATATAATCCTTTACTATCGGTGACAAACTTCCCAATGCAAGAAGCTCTTTTGTTTTGCTGTCCCTTTTTACAAAAGTTCTTTCCATACCAAAATACAGCACTCGGCTAACAAAATCAGCCTTGTTCTGTTCATCACTATACGGATAGCCTTGACATAAAAATTCTTTCTTTTCAGGTGAAATATCTGTATCATTCATAGCAAGGTTATATATTTCGCTAACAGCCATATCCAAATCATACAGCAAAGGAAACACAAGATTTTCTATGTCATAAGATAAACTTTCCTGTGCTTTTTTGATTGAATAATATTCTATAATTCTCGGACTTATCTTAGCTGTACCGTTCAGCCATTTACAAACAAGACCATTATCCAATGAAAAATCCTCTGCATCCTTGCTTTGAAAGAAATTATCAAATACGCACTCTTGTAGTAAATCTGTCTGATTTATACTTTCGCTTTGGCTTATGTAGTTTGAAATAATCTGCATTACAGATGAAAAATCACATCTTTCCATTCGTGTCACCTCACTTTGTCAATTTACGCTCAATTCCGTGTCAATGTGTTTTGACCTATACCGCTATATACTAAAACTGTCAAACGGCGGTATTACCTTAATATTATTTTACCATATAAATGGTAATAAATCAAATATTACATATCCGCCTGATGATAATTTGTTGATTATGGACAGGAGGATAAAACACAATGACATTGAATGACAATAAGCGACAAAATACTACAGACGAAAACTTGAAAAATCCTCAAAATATCAGCTTTAAGAAAAGTATTGGAAAAACAACTTATGTTGTAAATGCACATTTTAACGAGAAAGTAAAAGAGGATATTGTCACAAAAATCAAAAGGCTTATTACACGATTATAGAAAGCTGTAATTAGGCAGAGTCAACAAAATTATTTTTTCTAATCTCAAAGCGTTGAATTTGACAGTCTGGTATGGTATAATGTCTATACTACAATATTTATCATATCCGGCTGTCGGAAAGGAGAATTTATTAAATGATAAGACAGTCAAATGATGATAAAATAACTGCTCTTTACTGCCGATTGTCGCAAGACGACGGGCGTGAGGGCGAAAGTAACAGTATAACAAATCAAAAAACAATTCTTGAAAAATATGCAAAAGAGCACAATCTGATTCCGTACAAGATTTATGTAGATGACGGAGTAAGCGGAACTACTTTTGAGCGTGACGGATTTAAGGAAATGCTTGCAGATATTAAAAGCGGAAAAATCTCTGCAATTGTTGTTAAGGATTTATCCCGTTTCGGCAGAAATCATATTATGGTTGGATATTACACAGAAATGTATCTGCCGTCAATGAATGTAAGATTTATCGCAATCAATGACAATGTAGATACAGAGAATAGCGAAAGTAATGAATTTGCACCCTTTACCAATATTTTTAACGAATGGTATGCTAAAAATGCAAGCAAGAAAATCAATGCTGTGTTTAAGGCAAAGGGCGAATCGGGACAGCGTTTAGGCGCTGCTATCCCTTACGGATATAAAGCAAATCCAGATAATCCGAAAGAAATCATTGTTGATGAAGAAGCTGCAAAGGTTGTCAGATACATCTTTGAGCTTTGTATGTGTGGCAAAGGTCCCGGTAAAATCGCAAAACAGCTTACCTCAGAGGGTATTTCAACACCTATGGTATATTTCAGAGAACACGGAATGCCTTGCCGAACAAAAGCCAATATGAGCAATGTGTGGTGCAACCGTAGTGTTTCGGGAATACTTGAAAACATGACCTACATAGGACATACAGTTAATTTTCGGACTGCTACTGTAAACTACAAAACTCATAAGAAAGTGCGGCAACCTAAAGAAAATTGGATGATATTTGAAAACACTCACCCACCCATTATTGAAATCTCGGTATGGGAAAAAGTGCAGGAGTTAAGAAAGAACAAACGCAGATATACCAAGTCGGGTAAGAAAAGCATTTTTGCAGGACTTCTTGAATGTGCAGACTGTGGTGCAAAACTGTATTACTGCACTTGCAAATCACATAAAGAGGAACACGATTATTTTGTTTGTTCTAATTACAAGGGCAATACGGGCAAATGCACTGTGCATTATCTCCGTGAAAGTGTACTCTATGACATTGTTCTTGAACAAGTACAGACAATGCTTGCATATCTGCAATCCTTTGAAAGTGATTTTGTAAAAAGCCTTGTAGATAAATCCGCAAAGGACAAGAAAAAGGAAATTGCATCACGCAGAAAGAAGCTCGAAGCAAACAAAATCCGTATTTCAGAGCTTGACGGAATTTTCAAAAGAATTTACGAGGACAACATATCGGGCAAGTTAAGTGATGAACGCTTTGCAAAGCTGTCGACAGATTATGAAAGAGAGCAAAAACAGCTTATTGAGGACACAGAGGCACTTGAAAACGAATTAAATCAAGAAGCTGAACAGGTTGATAATGTTGAGTATTTTCTAAACATAGTCCGTCAGTACACCGAAATCAAGGAACTTTCTGCAAGAGTAGTAAATGATTTGATTGACAAAATCAAAGTCCACGCAGTAGATAAGTCAAGCGGTCATAGAATACAGCGGATTGACATTTACTATACCGCAGTTGGTCTGATAGATGTATCACAACACTTTCAAGAATTAGCTATCTAAATATTTTTATTCAATAAACAATGAGGCGATACAAAGAGCAAAAGCCCATTGTATCGCCATTTCTTAAAACTTCCTTATACTCATTTAACCGAAGTCAGCGCATAAAAAACGCAAATTCCGATTGTCGCTAAACATAACTTAAATATATAGGCAGGAATAATCCGCAATGATATTTAATGGAGTTTGCGTTTTTAACAAAGCTCAAAAATATCATTGCTAAATAGAGAGTATAATATTCTTGTAAATAAAAATACTCCTACCACATATTATATTAAGTTATGTTTAGCATTATTATTATATCTTATTTTTATTATTTTAGCAATAGTTTTTAGAAAATGTATATTGGCTTGTCCGACGGACAGTCGAGGACGCCTGTCCCTACAATATATTTGAATAAAGACAAAGGCATAAACAAATTAAATTCGTTTATGCCTTTAAAAATGCTGTTATTATAATTTGCACGTTTTATGCTGCCGGATTAACAGGCTTTAGTCCGTTAGAGTTTGTTGTATCATCGGATGTTGTTTCCGATGCATCGTTATTGTTTGTTTCAACTTCTGTAGCAGCTATACTTGCTGAAGGCTCAGCATTCGGAGTAGCTGTTGAAGTAGCAACACTATCAGCTTCAGGTGCTTGAGCATTTGCGGACACATCACTTTCAGCAGGTGCCTCGGTTGGCATTGTACCGACAATTTCAATTCGGTCAGCTTTTACGTAAACACTTTTTGCTAAAGGAGTACGGCTTATGACAGAGCCGTTTTCTGAAACAACCTTATATGTCTGATAAGTCGAACCATTAGAACCTTTTTGTTCAACATTTACTGTTCCTGCAGGTAGAGTAGGGTCTTCTTTTTGAACTAATCCTGCGGGATTTGTGCCTATGCAAACAGATTCAATAGATACTGTGCGATTGGGGTTTACCTTATTTCCGTAAACAGAAATTGTGCAAACACCTCCGCTTGCACTACCCACAATTTTTACAGGTGCGTTTGTATTATTTTTAAATTTAAAATCAATACTGCCGTACGACACAGTTGCATCGCGACCCATAGGAACGTAAGAAACAGGCAACGAGTGATTTGTTCTTGTAACAATTTCTAAATCAGATAAAACAACGGAGTTATAAAGAGTAGAAGATACCTGACAAATTCCGCCGCCGATTCCGTCTTCAACCTTGTTGCCTACATAAACGTGAGCCACTTTAAATCCTCGTGCTGCGGTTCTTGGACCAACTATGTCATTGTACGAAAAGACGTCGCCGGGAGCTAAAACACTTTCGTTTATGTTTTTGCAGGCTAAGGCCACATTATATGAGCGGTTTACATCGCCGCTGTTGTAGCGCGAAGAGTATGCACCAAGCTTATCGGCAAAAAGGGTAGAGCGCAGCTGCTCGGCAGTAAGCTCGGCGGGATGGGTAGTAATGGGAATACGTATAATATCGCTGTCTGCCGAAGATATTATTCTTTCTGCTTCTGCTTTATCCATATTAACGCCGGTTTTTTCTTCTGTTATTGTCAGCTTATGATTTTCAACAGTATAGCTTGCATCCTGAGCCTCGCCGCATATATTTTCTAATAAATAATCAGCGGTAATTGGCTCGGGATTTACCATTTCGGGTTTTAGTGTAACTGTATGTTCGCCTGGTTTTAGCAAGTTTTGCTTTATATCTTTTAAAGCATTTTCTTCAATAATAATTTTTCCGCCGTGGCCACGCGTTATAATTAATTCATTATCTGTAATTTCAAATGAGTGCTCCACTCCTGGCTCACTTACAATTTCAGATATTGAACGAATGGCATCTAAAAGAATCTCATCATTAAGTGTCGGCTCTAAATCAACAGTTTGAGTTTCTTTTTTTATGCGGTTTATTTCTTTTAATCTGGTAAAGACAGACCCTGTGCGACCAAGACTAAATGCTTCATCAACCGCGGAATCGGGAATTATTGCAGGAGAAAGCGATGCAACAGACAACGTGCGTTGTTCATCGCCGCAAACTAAATTAAGCTCTTCATCAGTATCGATGGTATAATGCTTTAAAACAGCATCTTTAGCCTCGTCTGCGGTCATTTCGCCGACTGCAAGATTGCCTATGTACACCCCCGGATAAATTTTATCGGAGGAAAGTGTTGCGGCAAAAGAACCGAAAACTGCGGCAAGCGTTACAACAAACACTGAAGCGCAAATTGCGATAGTAATATATACATTACGCATAGAATGTTGATTGACTTTAATATTTTCTTCCATAGTAATAATCACCCCAAGTACATTATACCCCTATAAAAGTAATTTGTAAATGATTTTTTAAGTTATTTTAGCATATTTTATCGGTTTAAAATCCATACCGCAAGATTTAAATATCCGGCAAAAATTGTCCATAGCCAAGTCGGCAATAAAAGCAAGCCGGCAGCATGAGAAATACG
Organism: Clostridia bacterium; assembly: GCA_045595745.1. Lineage (GTDB taxonomy): Bacteria > Bacillota > Clostridia > UBA1381 > UBA9506 > RGIG1666. The sequence goes on from JAZOBB010000086.1 coordinate 8,522, forward strand.
GTAAAATTTTGCGGCGGTGATGCCTAAAAATATCCACAGAATCAAAAGTATAATAAATGCAAATAAAAAGGATTCCATGTTAAAAAATACAATTGGCCATACAAAATTTAGTGCAAGATAAATTATAAAAAATTTGACAGCATCTTTAATATATGGCTTTTGATATCCCTGCCGTACAACTAATAAAAGAGCAATTCCCATTAAAAAATACAAAATACCCCACACAATAGGAAAGATAAAGCTTGGCGGAGCAAACGGGGGTTTGATTAGTACATCGTAAATTACAGTTGAATCACGCGTTATCATAGATGAAATAAATCCGACTAATGGAGGGAACAAAACAATAGCAGCACTTTTTAAAAAGCTGCGCAGATTAAATACGCGAAATGGTTTAGACATAAAAACACCAACCTTTTTGTTTTTTTATTGCACTTATCTAATTATATGCAATAGAATGTTCTTTATTCTAAATTAAAGCATAAAAAAGGTCTGTTGCGTTTAGCAACAGACCTTTTTTATGCAGAACTGTTAATTCTTTAATTCTTTGCGATTTTTTCGAATGGTATCAGCAACAGCAACAAGCTCTTCTTCAACCTGACGGAGAAGGTCATCCGCATACTGATTTGCACCAAGGCGAATTTCATGTGAGTTGCTTTGTGCCTTTTCGATAATTCCGTTAGCTTGCTCGTAAGCCTGCTTGGTTATTTCGTGCTCGTTGATTAATGCAACGATTTTATCCTCTGCACCCTGAATTATTGCAGCAGCTTCTTTTTGAGCATCGGCAATAATTCTCTGACGTTCTTCTTTAATCCATTTTGCCTGTTTCATTTCTTCAGGGAATTTAACACGAATTTCCTGAAGCATGTCCATAAGCTCATCTTTGTCAACAATACCTTTTCCCCAAAACGGAATTGTCATGCTCTGGTCGATTTTGTCTTCTAAAACCTCAATTAATTCTAAAATTTCCATTTTATTACCGCCCCTCTTTAATCTTAAGTTTCACGTCTTCGTAAATTTCTGCAGGAACCAAGTCGCAGAAATCACCGCCAAGCGATGCAATTTCTTTTACAATGCTTGAACTGATATAAGAATAGTTTGCGTTTGTCACCATAAAAATTGTTTCAATTTCAGGCTCCATTTTTTTATTTAAAAGTGCCATCTGAAATTCATATTCAAAATCAGTAATGGCACGTAAGCCCTTAACTACTGCACTGGCATTTTTCTGTCGTGCAAAATCAACTAAAAGCCCGTCAAAATGTTCTGCGCTGCAATTAGGTAAATCAGCAATAGATTTTTCGATTAACTTAACGCGTTCATTGGCTGAAAACAAAGGCTTTTTTGATGAGTTATTTAAAACAGCAACAATAACCTTATCAAATTGCTTCGATGCACGTTTTATAATATCTAAATGACCGCAGGTTATGGGGTCAAAGCTACCGGGGTAAACGACTGTTGTCATAAATCACAACTCTTTCATAAGTAGTATTCTTGCTTTACCATATTTTTTATCTCGGTATATCTCAAATCCATCGGCGACAGAGTAGCTATCTGAGCTGTCAAGCTCGCAAACAACAACACCGTCTTTGTTTAAAATACTGTTTTTATGTATTATATTGAGTGCAGGCTCTAAAAAGTCTGCTGCATATGGCGGGTCAAGAAAAATATAATCAAACTTATCTGTTGTTTCGTTAAGATATGTAATAAAATCTCGCAAAAGGCACTCTGATTTTTCTTCAAAATGAGTTAGCTCTATATTTTGCCGAACAATTTTTAAAGAATCAGAGCTTGCGTCAACAAATACTGCTTTTTTTGCACCGCGGCTTAATGCCTCAATGCCCAAAGCACCGCTGCCTGCAAATAAATCAAGGACACAAGAATCACCAATTCCCACTGAGAGCATATTAAAAATAGATTCTTTAACTCTGTCAAGCGTAGGACGAACTCTTTGCCCCTCTGGCGAAATAAGCTTGCGCCCTTTAGCAGAACCCGAGATAACTCTCAATTCTTATCATCCTTTTTATATATTATCATAATTACACACTATATATTTTAACTTATTTTGCTCAAATGTCAATAGTGATAATGAAATTTTTAACTAAATGTAATATTTTGTTTAAAAATTTCGCGTATTTTAGTTAAAATGGGCTGATTTTGTGGCAATGTAAGAGTAGGGTCTTCTTCGAGTAAAGTACGCACTGCTTTTGTAGTTTCAGTCAAAATATCTAAATCGCTGTAAAGATTTGCAATTGTAAGCGGCGGAAGACCGTGCTGACGTGTTCCGAAAAATTCACCCGGACCTCTTAGTTCAAGGTCTTTTTCCGCGATTATAAAGCCATCATTTGTGCGTTTCATAACCTCCATACGCTCTAAGGCATAGGTCTGTTTGCTTTGATTAAATAAAATACAATATGCTTTAGCACTTCCTCGACCGACTCTGCCGCGTAGCTGATGCAGCTGAGAAAGTCCGAACCGCTCTGCATTTTCTATAACCATAATTGTTGCATTAGGAACGTTAACTCCTACTTCTATAACACTTGTTGCAACTAAAACATCAATATCACCTGCGGCAAAGTGTGTCATAACTGCATCCTTTTGAGATGCTTTCATTTTGCCGTGTAAAAATGCAACAGACAAGTCAGGGAAAATTTCGTCTGAAAGGGTTTTAGCATATTCGGTCACCGATTTTAAATCAAGCTGTTCTGATTCTTCTACCAATGGGCATACAATATATGCTTGATGCCCTGCGGCTACTTCTTTTCTGATAAATGCATAAATACGTGCTCTCATATCCTCGCCGACAGGGTAGGTGTCAATTTTCTGTCTGCCGGGCGGTAATTCATCGATAGCCGATACCTCTAAATCACCGTAAACAACCAAAGCCAGAGTTCTGGGGATAGGTGTTGCAGTCATAACTAATGTATGCGGATTTGTGCCTTTATCTGAAAATAGCTTGCGTTGATTAACACCAAAACGATGCTGTTCATCAGTTATTACCAAATTTAGATTATTAAATTCAACCTGTTCACTAAAAAGTGCGTGAGTGCCGACTATAACTATGGATTCACCGTTTTTTATACGCGTTAAAGCCTCTTTTTTAGCTTTAGCTGCCATAGAGCCTGTTAAAAGCTCAACGCTTATTCCGAGTGGGCTAAAAAGCTTGTTTAAGCTTTCGTAATGCTGGGTGGCAAGTATTTCGGTAGGAGCCATTAAAGCCGATTGCATACCATTTTTTGCGGCGGCAAACATTGTGCAAGCGGCAATTATAGTTTTACCTGAGCCAACATCCCCTTGAACAAGGCGGTTCATAGGGGTATCCTTTTTAATGTCCGTTATAATTTCTGAAAGCACTCGGTTTTGTGCGCTGGTGAGCGGAAATGGCAGAGATTTTATAAAATCCGGCATCTGGCTGCATTCTTTTATTGGTATTGCGGACAGCTTATCTCTGCGTCCTTTAAGCATAAAAAGAGCGGCTTGCATAAAAAATAATTCTTCAAAAATAAATCTGTGACGTGCATACTCTAACTCTTTAGCAGAGGTAGGAAAATGTATTTGTCGGTATGCCTTTTCAATATCGCAAAGATTGTATTTTTTGCGTATGGCCTCGGGAATAGGGTCTTTTATCGTTCCGTTTGCGCGGTTTAAAACATCTGAAACAGATGCAGAAATAATCTTTTGCGTAAGACCTGAAGAAAGTGGGTAGACGGGCACGATTCTGCCGGTCTGTTTTTGTGTTCCTATCTTCTCGAAAACAGGTGTTTGAATACGTTTTTTGGGAGAAGTCTGAATTTTTCCGTAAAAAACAAATTCGGACCCGACCTTAATCTGATTATCCAAAAATCGCATATTAAACCACACAGCTTCAATAACTCCCGTTCCGTCTGATAGCTTGGCTGTGTATATTGTCATATTTTTTCTTATAACATTTTTACGTAAAGCAGAAGAAACGGTAGCACGTATGCACACCGTTTCATCGTGTTCACATTCTATAATTTTTTTATAAACCGTTCTGTCCTCATAGGTACGGGGATAGTGCGCAAGCAGGTCACCTGCTGTATGTATGCCTAAAGAATAAAAGGCGGAGGCACGTTTTTCGCCCACACCTTTTACAAAACGAATGTCACTTGATAACAACTCGTGTTCTTTCATAGAATTACTCCACAGAAATAATATAGTAGTAAAGCGGCTGACCGCCTGAATGCATTACAATATCGCAGTCAGAGTAGGTTTCTTCAAGCTCTTCGCACAAACTTTCAGCAGTATCTGAACTAACATCGCTACCGTAAAAAACACTTAAAATTTCGCTGTCGTCATCGGTCATTGCATCAAAAAGATTTTTTAACACCTCTTCAGGATTGTCGCCTGTATGAGTTATTTTTCCGTCAATAAGACCGATAATTGTTCCTTCGGGCATGGTTTTATCTTCAAAAGGAAATTCGCGTACTGCATACGTTACTGTTCCGGTTTTAATTCCGGCTATAGCATTTGTCATAGCTTTTTCATTTTCTTCCGGGGTTTTAGTAGGAACAAATGCAAGCTTAGCAGACATACCCTGCGGAACAGAACGGGTAGGGATAACGATAACATTTTTATCGGTTAGTCCTTTAACCTGTTCTGCAGCCATTATAATATTTTTATTGTTTGGGAAAACAAAAATATTTTTTGCTGAAATTTTTTCAATTGCGCTTAAAATATCATCAGTTGACGGATTCATAGTCTGACCGCCTTCGATAACAACGTCGCAACCCATATCGCGGAATAACTGAGCCAAGCCTTCACCCGCTGCAACAGCGGCAAAGCCAAATTCTTTTTCGGGCTCAGACGATTTAGCGGGCTCAGTTATAACCTTGCTGTCGTGCTGATATTTCATATTGTCGATTTTAATATCGGTAAGAGCACCAAGCTTTATTGCCTGTTCAATAACATAGCCGGGGTTGTTGGTGTGAATGTGCACCTTAATAATTTCGCCGTCGTCAATAACAACCATGCTGTCGCCTTTCTTTTCAATATTTTTGCTGAAAAGTGAGCTGCTGGCAGCAGGATTATTTTTATTGATAATAAATTCGGTACAGTATGAGAATTTAATATCAGCATCTGTTTCTTTTCGAACAGTGGGCATAGTAAGACCTAAGCTTTGCTGGTCTAAAAGCTCGGTTATTTCGCCGGTTTTTAAGTATGACAAAGCACCTTCTAACAGATAGAGTACACCCTGTGCACCCGAATCGACAACACCTGCTTGTTTAAGCTGAGGCAAAATTTCGGGAGTGCGGTCTAAGCTTTGCTGAGCTGTATTTACAACAGCCTGCATAATTTCTATCATATCATTTGTTTTTGAAAGCTCTTCACGACCAGCCGCTGCACCGTCGCGTGCAACTGATAGAATTGTTCCCTCGACAGGTTTCATAACAGCACGGTATGCGCTTGTTACACCCTCAGAAAAAGATTCTGCCAAATCGGTAGCATCTAAAATTGTGCACTCCTTCATACGTTTTGCCATTCCACGGAAAAACTGCGACAAAATAACACCCGAGTTTCCTCTTGCACCGCGAAGAGAAGCACTTGCAACGGCAGACATAACCTCGCCTGCTGTTGTATATTCGCGACTTAAAAGCTCGCGAGCAGCTGCGCTTACAGTCATAGACATATTAGAACCCGTATCTCCGTCAGGAACTGGAAACACGTTTAAATCATTTAATATATTTTTATGGTTACAGAGCCTGTTAGCTCCGGATAAAAACGCCTCTAAAAGCCCTTTGGCGTCAATGGTATTAATCAAGGTTAGCACCTCCAGAATTTGTTATAAACATTAGTGTTCAACGCGGATGCCTTCCACATTGACGGTTACCTTGCCGACCTTAAATCCGGTCATACTTTCTACACTGTATCGAACACTGCCGATAATACTGTCGGAGATTACCTTGATATTAACTCCGTATTCTACAATAATATGCAGTTCAATATTAATTTTATCATCGTCTGTTGATACACGAATACCTTTAGTTATTGAATCCCAGCCTAAAAGTCTGGTAATGTTGTCAGATGCACCGCGGTAGGCCATACCCACCACGCCGTAACAACCAGAGGCAACCTTGCCTGCAATTCTGGCAATAACATTGGTAGACATTACAATTGCACCATATTCATTTTCTGTTTTAATAGCCATTTAATATCCTCCTTTACTAAGGCATAAAAGCATATAAAAATACTAATATATATTATTGTATCACAAATTAAATGAAAATACCAGTAATTTTATTAGCTTTCTTAGAATTTTTTTGAATTTATTAAAAAAAGGCTGCTTTTTCGAAACAAATCGAAAAAACAGCCATCTTGCAGATTACTATTAATCTGTTCGTCTTGATTATTCCATTCCGGATTTTGCAGGTACTTTTTCTTTAAAGAGAAGAGTGATGCTCCAAAGACCTGCAACTCCAACTAAAGAATAGATAATACGACTGATTAAAGACATTTGTCCTCCGAAGAGCGCAGCAACAAGGTCAAAGCCAAAAAGGCCGATACTGCCCCAGTTTAAAGCTCCGATAATAACGAGAACCAATGCAACATTGTCTATCGTACTGGTCATACTGATACAACTCCTTTGCTTTAATTCTGAAATAATATATTATTTCGGACAGTATCAGTATATCCAAAAGATTTGGCAATATGCGTAAATTTTAAAAATTACAGCTGTTGTTTCGAAAATTGTTTTTCTAAAATTGCTTTATTAATAGGCATTATTTCGGGATTGATGCGTTCTGTACGATATGCTAGTTCTGCCACGGTTTCGAGTACGGCAGCATGTTTTAAAGCATCTATACTGTCAATACCCCAGGCAAACGGACCGTGATTGAAAACAAGAGCTCCGGGAATTAAGTCAGGGTCTAAACCGCGTTCCGAGAAAGTTTCGACTATCGAAAGCCCCATAAATTCTTCGTATTCTGCCTCAATTTCAGAGATTGTCAAAGGATGAGTACAAGGAATTGCACCGCGAAAATAATCCGCATGTGAAATTCCGTAAGGCGGAATATCGCGACCTGCCTGTGCCCATACGGTTGCGCTGTGTGAGTGAGTGTGCACTATGCCGCCGATATTTTCAAAAGCGCGATATAGCGCAAGGTGAGCGGCAAGGTCAACAGAAGGTGCAAAATCACCCTCGACTACATTACCGTAAAGGTCACAAATTACCAGACTTTCAGGTGTGATTTCATTACAAGTCAATCCCTTAGGCATTATAACTACCAAAGAATTTGCACGGTCAATACCGCTGATATTGCCCCACATAAAAGATGCAAGTCCGTTGTCGTGCATCATATGGCAGGCGGAACAAACCTGTTCTCTTAATGTTTCAAGCATATAAAGCTCTCCTTGAAAATCATATTTTTTTATATTGTAACATATTATTATAAAAAAGTAAATACTTGGATAGGAAGTGACATATATGTATCGTGCAGGAGAGTTAAGACAAAAAGAGGTAATAAACATTATTGATGCCTCTAGACTGGGTTTTGTATCAGATGTTGAAGTAAGTCTTAAGAAGGGCGAAATAGAAGCTATAATTGTACCGGGAAGAGCGAAACTGTTTAACTTTGGCAAGACAACGGATTTAGTAATAACGTGGGATAAAATTAAAAAAATAGGTGATGATGTAATTTTAGTTGAGATTGTAAGCACAATTCAAAATTAAAAGGAACTGTAGCAAAATGCATTGCATTTTGCTACAGCCCCTATTTTGTGCCTATAAACCATTCATTAACATTATTATAGATATTAGATTCTGTCGGCAAGATATTACCTTTAAGCGATTCGTCGAATATTATAGATGCATTTTTAAAATATAAACCGCATATAGGCATATCCTGATGGAGAAGAGTACACATTTCCCAATACATTTCCTGAATTGCGGCAGTATCGAAAAGCTTATCTGCCCTGAGCATTAAGTTGTCGAGCAATTCATTTGTTACATTAAAAATGTTGTATCCTGATTGCAACAAGAATTTTAAGTCAGCATTATCCGATATATCAACCTCGCATATCGCCATATCATACTGACGGTTGTTCAGACGTTCACTATATTCGCTGAAAGGAGTTTGCGCAACATAAACCCATATACCTATTTTTTCAAGATGCGATTTAATCTGATTTGCCATTTTTACTCTTTGCGGATTTTCCTGATTAACTAAAATGCTTAGTTCTAAAACTTCGGTATGTTCACCTAAATTGCGGTCAAGTCTGCCGTCGTTGTCAGAATCGTTCCAGCCATCTTCAGCAAGCAATTCCCGTGCATGCTCTGCATCAAAAACCGTCATCTCGCGCTCGATTCGATAAAGCCATGATTTAGGATGAATCGGTATATCACAAATTTCGACACGATTATCAGGCAAATCGCGAATTAATGCATTGCGGTCGATTGATGCGGATATTGCACGTCTTGTTTGTGCGTGCTTTAAAGCCGGACTATCGTGATTAAAGGCTAAAAATGTAAACAAATTTGTTGAATAATCAACAGATGAAACTGTGCGTTTGGGGGTATATTCATCAGGATTTGCCACAAAAGATGAAATTAAATCAACCCTAAGATTTTCAAGCATACGAATGGCGGTTGAACGGTCGTTAACCATATAAATTAAGATGTTGTTAATATACGGGTTAGAACCTCGATGATAAGCCTCGTTATAGCTTAAATTAAGTTCTTTGTTTTTTTTATGTGATTGCAACTTATACATTCCTGTGCCGTTGGGCAAATATTCTGCCTTATTATTAATGGCGTCTGTAGCGGTTGCCGCGCTGCGCTCTGAAATAACCGGAAAATCAAGCAGGGCAGGGAAGTTAGCAACAGGACGTTTAAGAGAAAGGTTTAACGTCTGTCCGCTTGCACTGAACGAATCAATATCAGAAAGTTTTGAGGCGAAAGGACTTTGTGCCTCGAAAATCAGTCTTAAAGAAAATTCAATATCTCGTGAGGTAAGCGGAGAGCCGTCGTGGAAGTTAATTCCTTCTTTTATCGTAAAAACATAATTAATGCCATCTTCAGAAACATAATAGCTGTCACATAAATTTGGTGTGTAACTAAAATCCTGATTGATTGTAAAAAGTGAATCATATACCGGCATTAAAGTTCGGGCATTTTCTGAATTTTGAGTAATAAGCGGATTTAAAGTATCGGTTTCAAAAAGACACAGCTTTAAAGTTCCGCCGACAGTTGGTGCCTCGTTATGGTTTTCGTATTTTTTTACTTCTGCAGGTAATACCTCAGGCGTTTTTTCTTCTTTTGATGCACACGCACATAAAGAAAGAAGACAATTAAAGCATACCAATATTGAAATAAAACGTTTTAACATAATACAAGACACCTCCTTACCGAAACAGAGGGGCTGTGACAAAAGTCACAGCCTCTGTAATAATTTAATTAATTGTTTACGTAACCCTCATATTGCGGCGGATTACATTCGGGGCATTGGCGCAGACCAATGGTTTTTACTATTTCCCAACTAACTTCCTGAGCACCTTTATCTTTAATTTGTGCGCAATTTTCAAGATGATACGTTAAATTGTTATCACCGCTCATTAACCAGAAAATTTTATCTGGTGCTTTGTCATCAGAAACTACCTCTTTATTTGATGATTCAGGAACCGGGGTAGGAACAGATGTTTTTTTGTCGTTGTTATCTGTTGTATTTTCAACCGGTGCAGATGCAGACGGTGAAATTGTTTGTTCGCTAGCGGGAGCTTGTGAAACAACAGGTTTAGTATCTTTTTTGGAGCATCCGCAAGCGGTACATAAAAACAGACAACACACTAAAATTACAGATGAAATTATTTTTTTTATTTTCATAGTAATACCTCCTGATTATCTGCCATTTTCAAGGCTTTCTTTTATAAATTTAACTGCGTTGTCAATAGCCTCATCAGAGGAAATTTCAATAACCTCGCTACCTGAGCGGAGCTTGTATTCAACAACATCTTCTCCTGCTTTTTTACCAACGGTAATTCTTACAGGAATACCGATTAAGTCAGCATCTTTAAATTTAACACCAACACGTTCGTCACGGTCGTCTAAAAGAACCTCGATGCCTTGTGTACGCAGTTTTTCATATATTTCATCAGCAAGCTTAACCTGTGCTTCTTCGCGCATGCTTACAGGAACAACCAAAACCTGATATGGAGCAACGCTTACCGGCCATACGATACCGTTTTCGTCGCTGAACTGCTCAATAACTGCGGCAATGGTACGACTTACGCCGATTCCGTAGCAACCCATAATCATAGACTGTGGCTTGCCGCTTTCGTCTAAATAAGTACAACCTAAAGCATCGGTATATTTTGTGCCGAGCTTAAATATATGTCCAACTTCAACACCTTGTGTGGTTTTAATCGGCTGACCGCACTTGGGGCAAACGTCGCCTTCAACTATTGTGCGTACATCTATTACTGCGGCTGGTGTAAAGTCGGTAACGTTTACATTCTCATAATGATAGTCTGTTTCGTTAGCACCAACGATAAAGTTAGTCATTTCCATAACTTCTTTATCAACTATTACAGGAATCGAAAGCCCGATAGGACCAGCAAAACCAACAGCGGCATTTGTTACGCGCTGAACGGTATCAGCCGATGCAAGCTCTAAATCCTGCTCGTTTATACCTAAGTGATTAATAAGCTTAACTTCGTTAATCTCGCGGTCGCCACGAACCATAACAGCAACAACGTTTTCGCCCGCCTGATAAAGAATTGTTTTTGCAAAATGCTTGCTGTCAGTATTTAAAAATTCAACAAGCTCTTCTATTGTACCTGCGTGAGGAGTATGAATTTTAGCCATAGGCTTAGGAGCTTCTTTTTCCATCTTTTCAGGTATGCATTCAGCCTTTTCAACGTTAGCAGCATAAGAGCAGACAGGGCAGTAAGCAATAGTATCCTCGCCTGTGTCGGATTTAACCATAAATTCCTGCGAGCCAGAGCCGCCCATAGCACCAGAGTCTGCGTCAACGACAATATAGTCAAGATTCATACGGTCAAAAGCCTTACAGTAAGCGCGGTACATTTTATCGTATGATAAATCAAGACCCTCTTGCGACATATCAAAGCTGTATGCATCCTTCATTATAAATTCGCGTGAACGCATAACACCAAAACGCGGACGACGCTCGTCGCGGTATTTTGTCTGTATCTGATAAAGAGTTAAAGGCAGCTGACGGTAGGATTTAACACAAGCCTTTACAGTATCGGTAAAGATTTCTTCGTGCGTAGGTCCTAAGCAAAAATCGCGGTCATTTCTGTCTTTTAAACGGAACATATCAGAGCCGAAAACTTCCCAACGGCCTGATGCCTGATATGCCTCAGCCGGGAGCAGAGCAGACATTAAAACCTCTTGCGCTCCTTCGGCATTCATTTCCTCGCGGATAATATTTTCAACTTTATTTAAAACGCGATGTCCAAGCGGCAGAAAGGAGTAAACTCCTGCTGCAAGCTTGCGGATTAATCCTGCACGCAGCATAAGCTGATGGCTGGTTGTTTCCGCCTCGGCAGGAACCTCTCTTAAAGTGGACAATAGCATGTTAGATACTTTCATTTCATTCGTTCCTTTCAGATTTATGTTCATAATTATCCTATAATACCCTAATTATATATAATAAACTTTTAAGGCTTTTCTGTCAACTGTTTTAAGGAATTTTTATGCAAAAAATTGACTATTTATATTTGATATGTTACAATGTAGTTGTTTTATAAACTCGTTAAATAATTATGGTGCATATATATTTAATTTGCTAAGAATTATGTTTAACAATGGAGGAAAAAATGAAACATAAAAAGAATCACATCGTTGGAATGCGTAAAATAAAAAGTATTATAGCAATATCAATAACTTTTGTAATTTGGCAGATAATACGTATTTTTTTGCACAACTTGAAATTCATCCCCTTTTTGCATATATTTATGCATTAATTGAGATGAGAGATTCAGTAGAAAAAACAAAAAAGTTTGGCTTGTTAAGAATTAAAACAACCTTTATAGGCTTAGTCGTAGGTTTAATATTTATTGCAATATCAATACAATTTTCAATGCTGGCAAGCCCGACTCAGCAAATATTTATAGACTTTTTACTCATTTTAATCGCATCTTTAATTTCTCTTTGTATTGCAGAAAAAGCCAAATGCGAAAGTTTTTGCGGTATTGCCGCCATTATATCAATTATATGTATGGTCGCACATCCGGGCGAAGACCGATATTTATATGCAGTTATGAGAGTAATACAGACGCTTTTAGGTGTATTTTCGGCATGGACTGTTAATTATTATATTTGCAAATATCCTAAAAATATGGAGAAAAAAGTAGAAAAATCTGCTTAAATATATAAACAAAAGAAGGGGAGATTATATGAAAAGGGCATCTAAATTTTTAAGTGCGTTTTTAGCACTTGTATTCTTACTTGGCATAGGTGCAACTCCTGCATTGGCAGCCACAGGGCTTGATGTGTGCTGGGGACAGGATTTTGCAGATGAAGATTATTCTACACCATTGGCAGGAACGGCTATGTTTTATCACGAAGGCGGTATTTCAAACTATGAGTTTAAACTGTTTAAAGATGGAACAGAGGTCTATGCTAACCGAATAGAAGAAGGCTCTTTTGATGATGAAGAGGGCTTTTGGGAAGAAGAAACCGTATTTTTAGAAAAGTTTTCTGAACTTGGGACAGGCACATACAAATTTTCTGTTTCTTCATTAACCGGTGACGGACACACAATTGATGAGGCTGAAATTATCGAAACGGCAACAAGTGGCAATTTTTTATACAGACAGCCGACACAAAAACTGACTGTTCCGGCTATGCAGTCTATAAAAGAGGGCAGAATAACCTGGATGCCGGGCGATGAAGATACATATGCATATCTTTATGATTTAGATATTGTATATGCAAACGGCAACCACCACGACCCTGATTATTCTGCTAGGTTTGTTGAAAACGAGGGAGTAAATGAATTTTCTGCATACGATATAGAAAGTGTTGTAGATTATCTTAATAACTACAATCCTACAAAATATCCTAAATCACAGGCGTCGGTAAAAATTCGTGTGCGTTCACTCCCTGAGGATATCAGAAACTTTAAACCCAGTGATTATTCTGAGTGGCATACTATCGAAAAGCCTTTTGCATCAGGTGATGAAGAAAAGCCGACAGTTGACCGCTCAACCGTCAGCGGAGAATTTTACGATGCAGCAAAGGTTGTTTACGATTTAGACATAATGTCCGATGTATATCAAAAACCGACTAAAGTTGTAACAAGAGGAGAACTTGCAATTGTTTTAATTGCGCTTATGGGGGAGCAAGAATGGGCTGAATCTTATACAAACAGTAAGAGATATAGCGATTTAACTGTAGGTGAATATTTAACCGGTTGTGCAGAAATTCTTGCAATAAAAGGAATTATGAATGGCTATGATGCCGGAACATTTGCTCCTGACGTAGAGGCAACATATGCGCAAATTATAAAAATGCTTGTATCAATGTGCGGTTTCGAGCCGAGAGCACAAAGTTATGGCGGCTATCCATCCGGCTATCTTATGATAGCTTCTCAGTATGGAATTTCGAAAGGTTTAAGTGTTAATACAGAAGCAACTGTAACCTACGAGCAACTCGCACAGCTGATTTTTAACACACTTACAAGTCAGCAGATGGAAGTTGACAGCTGGTCTATGAGTGGAAACACCTATAAAATAACCAAAGATTGTTTTTTGTATGACTTAGGTTACGAAAGATACACCGGTGATGTAGAGGTTGTTACAGAGTCAAGTGCTAAAATCACAGGCAAAATGTACAACGAAAGTAATTTAGACGGAGTAGATGTAACAGAAAAAACGTTAACAATTGCAGACAAAGAAATGCTTGACTACAAGGTTAAAAATATGGTCTTATATGTTAAAGATGGCAGCATCATTTCTGCACTTGAAAATTACACAGTATCGGTTGTTGTAAATAACGGTGAATCTGAAAGTAAAACTCGAGTTCTTCCTTTTGAAATTACAACAAACGGATATACAAAATATAAAATTGGCGATGGTGAATATAAGGATATTGAGCAGGGAACAATGTATCACGTTATCGGCCCTGAAAGCAAGTCGCACTCCTTAAAGTTTACTTTTACAAATGATAAAGGGTCAAAAGTTGCAACTTTAAGCAGAAATGTTAGCTTTGACAATAAACGCAAAATTACTTATGTATCTAACGGTAAAGTTGAAACTAAAGAATATGATGTCGGTTTAAGCATATCGACAGTTCCATATGCAAACAGTCTTACCGGTTATAAGTTAAAAGGCTGGAATAACGTTCCATATGTTATGCCTGATAAGGATATTACTGTTTATGCTGATTATGTAAAACTGACGTCTGTTACAGGAAAAATTACATTTAAAGGTGAGCCACTTTCAGGAGCGTATATTTACAGAGATGGTTATTACTGTGCTCGTACGGCTGAAGATGGCAGCTATACAATATCCAATTGTCCTATGAGCGGAGAAATTGCAATTACGGTAACACATGGCACCGAAAACATAAGCGAAACATTTACAGAAATTATAGATAGCGAAAACAAGGATGTAGGTGAGTTTATGCTTTCTGCTGCATCTGCTAAATACGACACCATGGCAGACGGACTTATTTTATCAGGTGGATTGCAGAGACAGTTTACTGAAGAAGAAATTGCTTATACCGAAACCGATGTTGGCAATACCATACGTTACTTGCTTACAAGCACTTCGCAGACTTATAATTCAAATATTACAAGCTACAGAGCTAAAAACTATCCTGATTATCATGTTGTAAGTATGAATAAGTTGGAACTGAATAAAATTAAGCAAGGAGCAGAAATTTCGTATGAAACCTTAACTGAAACAAGCGATTTATTCGAGGTAACGTTTGAAATACCTGCAAGATACAGAGGAAGAGCCGATTATCTTATTCTGCGTGAGGCAAACGGAACGGCTGAGGTTTTAACCAAAACTCCTAACGAAGACGGCGAATGCATAAGCAGAATAGAAGACGACCGAATTTCTATAAATATTAAAAAGCTTTCTACCTATGCAATCATTGGGACAGGTGAGGCAGCGAAAGCTTCTGAATATATTGCTAATGTATCGTGGACAGATTTAGACGAGGTTAATGTAAATGTAATCTTGCCGAAAGTTGAAAACGAATCTGCAAGTCTTTACGTAGCTTATTATGACGAAAACGGAAAACTCTTAAAAGTACACAAAAAAGACACAGTAGAAGAGAGCAACACCTTCCCATCAGATTTAAGAACAAAAACAATCAAAGCATTTATATGGGACGGTAAGTTAACCCCTCTTACCTGATAAAAAATACCTCAGCGGCTTTAACCGCTGAGGTATTTTTTTATGCTATTTCATTTACCAAATCCTTCATACTATACATTCCTGCAGGCTTACCTGCTAAGAAAATTCCGGCTTTTATTGCACCTACAGCAAAAACTTCGCGGGATGTAGCAGAATGGTTAAGCTCGATAACTTCGTTGTTACCTGCAAAAATAACACTGTGTTCTCCGACTATAGTTCCACCACGCACTGCATGGATTCCTATTTCTTTCGGGTCGCGTTTTTTACGGACTGCGTGGCGGTCATAAACATATTCAGGTGACTCTTTTAAGCTTTCAGATATTGCATCTGCAATTGCAAGAGCTGTTCCACTGGGTGCATCAAGCTTTTGATTGTGATGCTTTTCAATAATTTCAATGTCAAAGCTACCCTCTAACAGCTTTGCCGCACGCGATGCTAGTTCAATTATAAGATTTACACCCAGCGACATATTTGCGGAATAAAATATAGGTATAATCTCGGAGGTTTTAACAAGCAATGCTTTTTGTTCTTCCGAAAGTCCTGTTGTGCAAACTACAACTGCCAGTTTATGTTCTGTTGCATAATTAATTATGTTTTCTAAATTTGCAGGATTAGAAAAGTCAATAATGACATCAGCATTGCCAGCAAAATCAGAGTAGTTATTATAAACAGGGTAGTCGTTTAACTGTGTTGTGTTAATGTCAAATCCACAAACAATTTTGCTATTTGACGATTCGCTTACCAGTCTGCTTATCGCTTGACCCATGCGGCCGTTTGAGCCGCTTAAAATTATATTTGTCATTAAGATTCCTTCTTTACAAGTTGATTTTACACAAAATCCGCCTTGCGGCGGATTTGTTAATATTATAATAAATTAAGTTCAGCCATTGCCTCTTTTAAAAATTCAAGATTTTGTTCTTCCATTTCATAAAGCGGCATTCTGAGCTTTCCTGCTTTCATTCCCATCAGATTCAAAGCAGTTTTAACAGGAATGGGGTTAACCTCGATAAACAAGGCTTTAACCAGCTTTAAAAGCTTTAACTGAAGCTCTAAAGAGCCTTTAACATCGCCTGTCAAATATTTTTCACAAATATCATGTGTTTCGGCAGGCATTACGTTTGAAAGAACAGAGATAACACCTTTTCCGCCAAGACTCATTATAGGAACAATCATATCATCGTTTCCTGAATACATATCAAGCTCAGGGCATTCGGCGGCAACTTGGGTTGCATATGCTATGTTTCCGCTAGCTTCTTTAATACCAACAATATTATCAATTTGAGCAAGCTTTTTCAAGGTTTTAACATCAATATTAAGACCTGTACGGCTTGGCACATTGTATAAAATAATCGGAACATTTACAGCCTCTGCCATAGCCTTATAATGCTCGTAAAGACCCCTCTGTGATGTTTTGTTGTAATACGGTGTAACTAAAAGTAAACCGTCAATACCTAGCTTTTCGGCAGCTTTACAAAGCTCTACACCGTGCTTTGTATCATTACTGCCCGCACCGGCAATAACAGGAATTCTTCCTGCAACTGTATCAACTGCAAATTTAATTGCAGCCAAATGTTCTTCGTCGG
The DNA here is from genome assembly GCA_045595745.1 of Clostridia bacterium. Taxonomy (GTDB): domain Bacteria; phylum Bacillota; class Clostridia; order UBA1381; family UBA9506; genus RGIG1666. Next base: position 25,444 of record JAZOBB010000086.1, read on the forward strand.
GCATAGTAGAGGATTCGCCCGTAGTTCCGCATACAATAATTGCATCGGTTTTGTTTGCTATCTGATATTCAATAATTCCGCGAAAAGCATCGTAATCGATACCGTTATCATTAAACGGAGTTACAATTGCTACACCCGCACCTGTAAAAACAGTTTTCTTTGACATAATTAAGCCCTCCTGCAAGTCAATCTTATTTGGACTCCCAATATTCAATCAGTTTCTGAGCAATCTGAATTGTGTTAGTTGCAGCACCTTTTCTGATGTTATCGGCAACAACCCACATATTAATACCGTTTTCAACACTTTCGTCACGACGGATACGACCAACAAAAACTTCGTCTTTATCTGATGCGTCAATAGCCATCGGATAAACTGCATTTTCAGGGTCATCCTGAAGAACAAGACCGGGAGCAGCAGCCAGGGTCTGCTTTAATTCATCTAAATCAAACGGTTTTTCAAGCTCAACGTTAATAGATTCACTATGTGACATAAACACAGGAACACGAACGGTTGTAGCTGTAATTTTCATATTGTCATCGCCTAAAATTTTGCGTGTTTCGTTTACCATTTTCATTTCTTCTTTGGTGTAGCCGTTAGGCAGGAACACGTCAATCTGCGGCAGACAGTTGTTAAATATAGGATGATTAAACTTTTTAGGAGCTTCGCCCTTGATTCCGTTTTCTAAATCCTGATATCCGCCAAGACCTGCGCCAGATACAGCCTGATAGGTTGAGTAAACAATACGTTTAATACCGTACTTCTGCTGAAGGGGACGCAGAGCAACCATTGCCTGAATGGTAGAGCAGTTGGGGTTTGCAATAATACCCTTGTGCTTTTTAATATCCTCGGGGTTAACCTCAGGAACAACCAGCGGAACCTCGGGGTCCATACGCCACTGGCTTGAGTTGTCAATTACAACACAACCCTTAGATGCAGCGATTGGAGCAAATTTTTCACTTATTGAACCGCCTGCTGAAAACAGAGCGATATCAAAGCCTTCATCAAAAGAGCTTTCATTAAGCTCGCGAATTGTATATTCTTCACCCATAAAGGTAATTTTGCTTCCCGCAGAACGAGCCGATGCAAAAAGAGTATAGCTTTCTGCCGGCAACTTTCTTTCTTCTAAAACCTTTAAAAAAGTTCTTCCAACCATGCCTGTTGCGCCCACAACGGCAATTTTGTATTTTTTCATCTTAAGTAGCCTCCTACATTTTATTACATGAATTATTATATTATTACCGCGTTTTGCGGCAGTTTTACAAAAGTAAAGCCGAACCCGTAGAAACGACGGAGCCCGGCAATCGTTACAAAATTACTTTTGGCTAAGATCAAGCACAAAAAGCAATCGCAGATAGCACTCCATCAGTAATCTACTGGTGACAGTGATATGGCTGTTTACCATACCCCCAGAAACAACGCATCGGGCTCGCTGCATCTTCGGCGTCTTTTCCTTTCTTCAAACGGCCTTTAGCAGGTCCCGAACCCTCGACTGTGAATACTGATAAAAAACGCACCTCTATCAATATATAAATTTTACCACTTATTTAATACTATGTCAATGCTTTTTAACTATAAATAATTAAAATATGTAAAAATAAATTAAATTTTTATAAAAAGACTTGCTAAAATGGTAAAGAAAGGTTATAATTATTTATTGTTATCTTTTATTATTATATGGAGGTGCAAAATATGTTGACAGCTTTTGCTGAGACCGCGCAGCAGGGTGCTGAAACTGCAGCACAGCAGGCAGGTCCTATGGAGATGATTGTAAGCCTTCTTCCGATGGTTTTGTTGGTGGTTGTATTTTATTTTCTTCTTATTCGTCCGCAAAGAAAGCGCGACAAAGAAAACAAGAATATGCTCGCTAACTTAAAGGTTGGCGATAATATCATCACTATCGGTGGTATTGTCGGAACAATCACAAAGGTTAAAGACGATAAAATCGTTATTGAAACCGGCACAAAAACCGAAAAACAGCTTATGACTATGGAACGTTGGGCTGTTCGTGAGGTAATTAAGCCAATCAGTGCAGACTGATTGTAGCATATTCGGGCCGCTTTTATAATAGATATAGTATAAAACCGTATCGAATTTAAGGGGGCTTTAATATGTATCACGATGAGTATAAAACGGTAAAGGATACCGGGGCGGTAAAAGTTTCTGCCACAGCATTTTTAAAAGCGATGCTGTGGGCATTAGGACTTACGGTGGCGGTGCTTTTATTAGCTTCGCTGCTGCTTACATACACACCGGTTTCTGAAACGATGATTCCGGCTATTGCAATCATGGTAGCTGTTTTAGCGGCTGCGGTTGCAGGAATTACGGCATCACGTTCAGTAAAAAACCGCGGCTGGCTTACGGGTTCTGTTGCCGGAGTTTTATACAGTATTATTTTGTATTTATTTTCGTCGCTTGCCGGCAATGGCTTTCATTTTAACGCATATGTTGTTATAATGCTTATAGTCAGTTTTTTTGCTGGCGCAATCGGCGGAATTTTGGGTATTAATCTGCCCAACAAAAGAAAAAGGTAGAGATGGAGGGATTTTCATGAAACACATTAAAACCTGTAACAAAGCAAGTCTTAAAGAAAGCATGAAAAAAGGCGGATGCGGCGAATGCCAGACTTCTTGTCAGTCTGCGTGCAAAACATCTTGCACAGTTGCTAACCAGAAGTGCGAAAGAGTATAATTCTCTTAAGCTAAAGAAAACGGACACAGTCCGACGAAGGCGGCGACTTTCGGTTGCCGCCTGTTTTTTCGTTTTATTTGATTTGAAAAAAAGGGCGAATACTGTCTAAAAAAGACAGTATTTGTTTAATTAATATATTGAAAGGTAGATTTTTATGATACACCAGTTTACTATAGACAATACTAATATTGTGTTGGATGTGTATAGCGGTGCTGTTCACGAAGTGGACGATATGACCCGTGATTTAATTAAGGAGCTTGGCAAAAAGCCTGAACAAAAAGAAATTCCTGAGGATATTTTAAATAAGCTTTCGGCAAAATATCCTAAAGAAGAACTTAAAGAAGCATATGCAGATATTTTAGAGCTTTGCGATGAAGAACTGTTGTTTTCAGATGACCCTTATGCTGAATATGCGAAAAACTGGCACAAAAATTCGGTGGTAAAGGCAATGTGCCTACATATTGCCCATGACTGTAATCTTCGTTGCAAATATTGTTTTGCAGGAACAGGTAATTACGAAGGTCAGAGGGGATTGATGTCTCTTGAGGTCGGCAAGAAAGCAATAGATTTTGTAATTAAAAATTCGGGTAACAGACGAAATATCGAGATTGACTTTTTCGGAGGAGAGCCTCTTTTAAATTTTGATGTTGTAAAGGGAATTGTTGAATACGCACGGGAAGAAGAGAAAAAATATAATAAGAATTTTCGTTTTACAATAACAACTAACGGAATTTTACTTGATGAGGACAAGAAAAAATATATTAATGAAAATATGGTTAATATTGTTCTTAGCTTAGACGGTCGTAAAGAGGTAAATGACCGTATGCGTCAAAGAGTTGACGGTACGGGCTGTTATGACAGCATTGTCGGCAAGTTTTTAGATGTTGCCGAGTCGCGCGGTCAGGATAACTATTACGTAAGAGGAACCTTTACACGTCACAATCTAGATTTTTCAGAGGATGTTCTTCATTTTGCAGACTTAGGCTTTAAACAGGTTTCGGTTGAGCCTGTTGTTGCCGAAAGTACCGAAGACTATGCTCTTAGAGAAGAAGATTTGCCTGTGATTTATGATGAGTATGAAAAGCTTGCAATTGAGTATGTAAAACGCAGAAAAGAGGGCAGGGGCTTTAATTTCTTCCACTTTATGATTGACTTAGAGGGCGGACCGTGCGTAGCTAAACGTCTTTCCGGATGCGGCTCGGGTCATGAATACATAGCGGTAACTCCTGACGGCGATATATATCCATGCCACCAGTTTGTCGGTGATGAATCAATGAAAATGGGCGATGTATTCTCGGGCACAATGGATGAAAAGATAAAGACAATGTTTGAAAGCTCAAACGTATATACAAAACCAAAATGTGCAGATTGTTTTGCTAAGTTTTATTGCAGCGGCGGTTGTCCTGCTAATGCATACAAATATTGCGGTGATATAAATGAACCGCTTGAAATGAGCTGTAAGCTGCAACAAAAACGTGTTGAATGTGCGCTTTACTGCTCGGTTAAGTTTCAGCAAATGAAAGAAGAACAAGGCGAATAATAAAAATAGGGGTGAACAGGATGAAAGAAAGAGAAAAGTTTTCGTCAAGACTGGGTTTTATTCTGATTTCGGCAGGCTGTGCCATAGGTCTTGGTAATGTGTGGAGATTTCCTTATATTACCGGTCAATACGGCGGTGCAGCGTTTGTTGTAATGTATTTGATTTTTCTTCTTATTTTCGGCTTGCCTATTATGGCGATGGAATTTTCTGTAGGACGAGCAAGCCGCGCAAGCATTGCAACATCGTTTAAAAAGCTTGAGCCTAAGGGTAGCAAATGGCACATATTCAGCTATTTCGGCATTGTTGGCAACTATCTTTTAATGATGTTTTACACAACAATTGGCGGTTGGATGCTTTTGTACTTTGTTAAAATGGCACGCGGCGAATTTGTAGGTGCAGATGCAACCGAGGTAGGAAACATTTTTGCAGAAATGACCACACAGCCTGTTACCATGCTGATTTGGATGGTTGTTGTAGTGTTACTTGGGTTTGGTATTTGTTCGCTGGGACTTCAAAAGGGTGTTGAAAAAATTACAAAGGTAATGATGTCCAGCCTTTTTGTAATAATGCTGGTTTTAGTAGTCAGGGCAGTAACACTTCCGGGAGCAGGTGAGGGTCTTAGCTTTTATTTAAAGCCTGACTTTTCTAAAATGGCAGAGCACGGTATTTTTGATGTAATATCAGCCGCTATGGGTCAGTCGTTTTTTACACTTAGTATAGGAATCGGCTCTATGGCGATTTTCGGCAGCTATATCGAAAAAGAACGTTCCTTGATGGGTGAATCTGTAAGTATTCTTCTTTTAGATACGTCGGTTGCAATTTTATCGGGTCTTATAATTTTCCCTGCGTGTTTTTCGTTTGGAGTTAATCCCGAAAGTGGTCCGCAGCTCGTTTTTGTAACACTGCCGAATATCTTTAACGTTATGCCGGGGGGCAGAGTATGGGGAACTCTGTTCTTTGTGTTTATGTCATTTGCGGCACTGTCTACAGTTATAGCGGTGTTTGAAAACATTTTATCATTTGCCATGGATTTATGGGGCTGGTCACGTAAAAAAGCGGTGCTTGTAAACATTGTATTAATTATTGTGCTGTCAATTCCGTGTGTGCTTGGATTTAATCTGTGGAGCGGATTTGAGCCACTTGGAGCAGGCTCAAACATCATGGATTTAGAAGACTTTATCGTAAGTAATAATCTTTTGCCTTTAGGCTCTTTGGTTTATTTATTCTTCTGCACAACCAGATACGGTTGGGGCTGGGATAACTTTATGCTTGAGGTAAATGCCGGCAAAGGAATGAAATTCCCAAAATGGATTAAGGGTTATGTTAAATACGTGCTTCCGGTAATTGTTTTGTTCCTGTTTGTTCAAGGATATTTAAGCAAGTTTTTAGGTTAACGGCAAGCTAAAAATCTTTACAAAAAAACGAAACCGTGTTAAAATATACGTGCGGCGAAAAGCCGCACGTATACATTATTATATCAATGCCCCAATACCTCAGTAGGATAGAGGGTCCGCCTCCTAAGCGGAATGCCACAGGTTCGATTCCTGTTTGGGGCGCCAGAAAAAAAGACAGATTTCTTATGAAATCTGTCTTTTTTAGCTAAATTATTTGTTAAAACTATTCCCTTTCAGATAATTTTTGATATTCTTTGTGTTTTGATACTGCTTTATACGCAGGTCTTATAATTTTTCCTGCGTTAGCAATTTCTTCAATTCGGTGTGCGCTCCAACCGGCGATTCTTGAAATTGTAAATAACGGTGTATAAAGCTCTTGAGGCAGGTTGAGCATACGATATACAAAGCCGGAGTAGAAGTCAACGTTTGCACTTACACCTTTATATATTTTACGTACTTTTCCTATTACCTCTGGGGCAAGTCTTTCTACATTAGCATAAAGTGCATATTCTTCATCGAGACCTTTTTCGTGCGCCAACTGCTCAACGTAGCTTTTAAAGATAACGGCACGAGGGTCAGAAAGTGAATATACAGCATGCCCCATTCCGTAAATAAGACCGGAATTGTCAAATGCCTCTTTGTTTAAAATCTTTTCAAGGTATGAACTAATCTCATCATCGTTATTCCAGTCGGATACATTTGCCTTTATATCCTCAAACATCTGAACAACCTTTATGTTTGCACCTCCGTGGCGCGGACCTTTTAAAGAACTTAAAGAAGCTACGGTAGAAGAATATGTATCTGTTCCGGATGATGTAACAACATGTGTTGTAAAAGTAGAATTGTTACCGCCACCGTGTTCTGCGTGAAGAACTAAAGCAAGGTCTAAAATCTTTGCCTCTAGCTCGGTAAACTTATTGTTTTTTCTGAGCATACGCAAAATATTTTCGGCGGTAGAAAATGTGGGTTTAGGTTGACGGATAACCAGACTTTTTTTCTTATAATAATGAGAGTAAGCACGATAGCTGTAGACGGCAATTAACGGCATTTGAGCAATTAACTGTATAGATTGTCTGATTACGTTATCAATCGAAGTATCATCTGCGTTGTTGTCGTATGAATAAAGTGTAAGAACTCCTTTTGACAGTGCATTCATTAAATCGCGGCTTGGAGCATTCATAATGGTGTCGCGAACAAACTCGTCGGGTAAAGTCATATAGCTTGCCAGAATTTCGCGGAATTCTTTATATTCTTTTTCGTTCGGCAGCTTTCCGAACATTAAAAGATAACAGGTTTCCTCAAACCCATAACGGTCTTCAGAAACAAAGCCGTTTACAATATCTTTAACATTTATTCCACGGTAAAAAGCTCTCCTTCACACGGAATCATATCGCAATCTGCGGTTGTATATGAAAGAATTTCCGAAATTTCGGTAAGTCCGGCTAAAACACCTTTACCACTTATGTCGCGCAGTCCGCGTTTTACTTCATATTTACTGTAAAGTTCTGAATCAATAATACTGTTAGATATAGCCATTTCGCGATATCTTGATATTACATCATTTCTTTTTTTATCTGTCATAGTAATACCTCGCTTTCTGTTGCGTTATATCAATCATTTTAAATTAAAATAATTGCAAAATCAAGCATTTCATAAAATGTTAACAAATTTAACGATTAATATTTTGCGCACTTAAAAGTTGTAAAATAAATGTAAAATATATATAATTGCAATTTGCTTGACATTACGATTGAAATAGTATAAAATAAGTTAAGGTGTAATTATATGTATAAGGGTTAGTCTACCCAAATACAAAAATGCAATGAATTTTATATACAATCAAAGGAGCTGGAAGCATGAATTTACACAAAGTAAAAAGATTTATTTCAACGATTGTTGTATTAGCACTCGTAGTGTCCGTTTTTCCAACGGCTTTTGCGGCAAGTGAATACAGCAAGTACACAGACTTTCCGAACGGATGGTCTAAAGCTGCTATGGAGCATGCTGTTGATAACGGCCTGCTTAGCGGTCGCACATCAAATACGATTAATCCGCACGACAATCTTACAAGAGCGGAAATGGCAACAATTATAAACCGCGTATTAGGTGCTACTGTAAAAGCAGACATATCCAACTATAAAGATGTTAGTCCGGAAAGCTGGTATTATTCAGAATTTGCAAAATCAGCAAATATGAAAAACTTTATAGGTACTTCTGATACTACCATGCATCCTGATGATAACATAACAAGAGAAGCTGTATTTACAGTAATGGCAAGAACGCTTGTTTTAGAAACAACCGATTATTCATCGCTCAATGCTTTCCCTGATAGCGATAAAGTATCTGATTGGGCAAAAAGTGCAGCGGCAGTTTTCGTTTCTAAAGGATATATTAAGGGTAATGACGAGGGAAATATTTGCCCGAAATGCAACATAACCAGAGAAGAATTTGCGCAGATGATGTATAACATAGTTAAAACATATTATGTTGAGTCAGGTACTTACAGCAGTACAGGTGCAGACAGTAGCCTTATCAGAGAAACCGGTGTTGCATTAAAAGATGTAACAATTGCCGGAGACTTGATTATAGGTGATGGAGTAGGTAAGGGAACAGTAAACCTTGAAAATGTCGTTATTAACGGAAGACTTCTTTGCCGTGGTGGTGAAAAAGCAATCAAACTTGAAAAAACTACAGTAAAAGAAGGCGTAGTTGTTTACGACGTTAACGGTACTGTACACTTTGACAACTATCGCACAGAATCTGTATTTAAAAATATTAAAATGATCACACCTGCAACCTTCCGCAGAAGCGGCGGTGGCGGTGGTGGCGGCGGAAAATCACCGTCATATTACACGGTATCCTTCCATAAAGGTAGCGAGAAAACAGCATTTGATTCTGTACAGATTAATCAATCGCTCGAAGATGAAGAAAGAAATCTTGCTTCTTTAGATGTAACTCTCGATGGTATTTATGGTGCAACCGGCTCCAAAACAGTAAATACTTATATAAGAGATGACAAAAAACCCGAGGACGGTACTGCTAACACATCTTTAATCGGCAATAACGATTTAGATGCCGAGTATTCACACGAGGTTAGCAAAGAATATATATATGAAGTATCAGACGGAATATGGGATGTATTTACCGAAAATACCGTCGTAAATAAAGATATTGATGTTTATTATGCAACCAAGCATATGATTGTTGAAGCAACAGTTCCTGTTTTAGATGAAGAATATTCAGTTGACTTAGTTTATGATTCAAAATCAAGATTAGCTGACTCTGTAAAAGATTCACTTATAATAGTAGGAAACAGCTTGGAAAATGCTCGCGAAAGCGTTATCAATCCTAAAATAACTGCTTTGTATACCAGGCTTAATAAAGAAACTGGCATGGTTGATGCAAACGGTAATATTCTAGACAAGGATTATGGTCTCAAGATTATAGACGTTATTGACTACGACCAGATTCAGGCTGAGGTTAAAAAATATATTGATAATATGCTTAACGGTTCTTCTGAAGATTTAGCTACCGTTATAGGCTTGTTTGACATACCAGCATTGGTTGACCAGATTGGCGGAAAAGAGCTTATAAGCTTTATCAGCACTGATAAAATTAAAGAAGTGCTCAAAGATGAGGCCTTTAAGCCAAAAGCAGTAGGTTTTATTCAGGATAAAATTAAAAATGATCCAAATGTAATTATAAGTGTGTTAAATAACAAAACAGCGAAAGAGGCATTAATCGAAAATGCTGCTAAAAATGATGCATTTATTGCGAAACTTTTAGAAAAAGATGCATTTAAAAATGAAATTTTAAATGTTATTAAAAAAGAAACAATAAAAAAACAGCTTATAGAGTACCTTGATAAAGAAAACGTTAAAAACGAAATTTTAGGAATTATTAAAGCTGACACAGGATTTATAAACAGTGTTACAGATGCTGATGATGCAACAATAAGAAAAATGCTCGTAGGTGCTGTTGCTGAACCGGGTAAGGTTTATAATGATAATGACCCCGATTATGAGACAATGTCACTTAATGCCAAAAAGGTAAGAGATGCTCTTGTTAAAATCATTAAAAATAATCCTGATTACGCAAGCTTGGCACAAGAAATTGAACAAAGACCGTATATATATGAAGCAGTTATCGCTAAGTATGCTACGGGCAGGGATGATTATTTCAGTTCAATTTTCGTACCTAACAGAAACCTTGTAATTATGGATGCGGTTGTTATCGAGATTATAGAAGAGTATTTTGCAAACGATACAACAAATATCAGTGCTGAACTTAAGTCGATTATTGACGGTGCTATTGTTGGTGTTGCTAAAGATTATGTAAATGGTAAAACTATAGTAGAGGGCAATGCTGATAGTGATAAAGCAATTAAAGAAATAATTGAAACAAATATTATTTCATTTATCAAAGCATACTTTGCGGGCACCAGCGGTCTTAAAACGGATGCGGATATTAAAAAGTTTGCAGAAGATATTAAAAAAGAGTTTGCAACCAAGGCAAAAGAGGTAGATATATCGACAATCCAAGAAGAAATTATCGAGTTTGTTACCGATGATGAAAACGCAACAGAAATTAACACTTTTGTTTTTGACAACTATGAGCAGATTGTTAGTGCTGTAGATAATGAACTTATTGAAAACTACATTACAACACTTCCGGATGAAGAAGTAAATACTCTTGTAAAAGAAAATGCAACATATATAACACCGGAAATGATTGTATCTCACATCGAGGAGCTTACTCCTGAAGAAAGAGCTGAGCTTGCTAAGAAAATTGTTAAAATGCTTGACAGCTATAAACCGTATAAAGATTTTATGGCTGCGTTTAGCGAAAAGAGAGCTACGTTTGAAATTAACAAATCAAATACTCACTTTGTAACAGCGGTAGGTAAAGCAATATATGGATTTGATTTTAATGAAATTTTAGAAATATTAAAATCAAAAGGATTTGGACCCGTTATTGACCTTCTTGGCGAAGAATATGTAAATGAAAAATTGTTTGCTCCATCTGTAAAACGTTATTGGGAAGGACTTGAGCCGTTAGTTAAACAGGTTGAAGACTCTACCGATGATAATGCAAAGGATTACTATACTACAAAAATGACTGTTGAAATCAATATTCCGTCACTTCTTCATACAATGTACTTAAAGAATGCTGAGGATTTCAAAAACAAGGTTAAGTTTGACGAAATATATGATTACAACAAGAACGAGGCATTACAGAAGTTTGCAAACATTGATTGGTTTGACCTGATAATCGGTTATGATGAAAGCCGTAAGGAAGAAAATTCTGGCATCAAAGATGCAACAGGCTACTACATCAGAGATTATATGGATTACTATTGCGCAATGTTAGATACACTTATTATCTTTGATGATGCTCTGTGCTTCTATAATGACAAAGAGGTTTATGATGATGCTACTCTTGTAGAGGTTAAAAAGAGTCTGACTAAAGAGGTACTCAATTTACTTGAAAAGCTGCAATCGCTTTCTGATAGAATTGAACAGGGCAAGCCTATTAAAGGCGACTTTACCTTACAGGATTTAATTGATAAGGTTGATTCGGTTGAGGCTGCTTTAGACTCATTCGGAGGTTCTTCTGCAGATGCACAGGCTGATTTACTTAAACCGGTTATCGACAATATGAAAAATATTCTTGTCAACCTTGGCGAGGGCAATCTGCCGAACGGATACACCTTGGATGATTTAACAAAAATAAGCACAAAGCTTAAGACAGTAATCGAAGGTATGAACGAAGGCGAGTATAAAGCTGTTAATGCTGATTTTAAAGATATAATTAAGTCATCTATGGAAAAACTCGGCGATATATTAACAGAGCTTGACGAAAAGGGCACAATCGGCGGAAATTCTATAGAAAGTATGCTTTCAAAACTTTCTGTTCTTAATAATATTTACAACAAATATTCAGAACAGATCAAAAATATTATATCTGTTTTAGCGGATGCAGACTTAGGCTCAATAGATGTTCCGTTTGATTCAGAAAAATATGAAGAAATTATATTTGGCAGAGAATCAGAGGACGACATCTTTAATATTGACAGTGTTGTGGATGTTGTAAAAGTTAAACTCGGCGAATCTGAAACGACAGGACATAACAAAGAAGGAGCGTATGTAATTGACCAGTATTCAAAGGCTGTTGAAGGCTTTAGCCTGTTCTTGCAGAGAAAATTTTATTAATTAACTAAGCGGAATATCCAACGGGAGAGAAATCTCTCGTTGGATATGTTCGCATAAAAAAACGTCACATTACCTGGAGGATTAAATGAAAAATAAACTTTTACCACTTATTTTAGCATCGCTTATGATATTGTCTTCTATAGCGACAAGTGTATTTGCAGACACCGCAAAAATAACTTTCAGCGATGTTGATGCATCAACGCAAGATGGCACAGCTATTTATAAGCTTGCCGAAAAAGGCATCATAAACGGCATAGGCGACGGCACATTTGCACCTGACAGCTATGTAACAAGAGCACAGCTTTGTAAAATGATAAACCTTATTTGGGGCTTTACAGAAATGTCAACAGATGGCTTTAAAGACGTTACATCTGACAAATGGTATTATTCATATGTGCTTGTGGGTAAAAAAGCAGGTTACATAAACGGATATGACGATGGAACCTTTAAGGGTGATAATTTTGTGACAAGAGAGCAGGCTTGTGCTATCATATGCAGAGTTGCTAAATTAAACAATACTGCATATACACAAACAATATCTGACAATGTTTCAATCTGGGCACAGGATTATGTAAAAATGGTTCTTGCTAATAATTTAATGTCGTTAGAAGCAGGAAACACATTCAGAGCAACAGAAAATATGAAGAGAGTAGAGCTTGCAAGAGTTCTTTCAACCTTTGTTGATGACGAAAAAACCGAAGTTAAACCTGAAGATAAAACAGAATCTAAGCCCGAGGCAACACCCGAGGTTAAACCGGATGTTGATGATAATAAAAAGCCCTCCGGTGGCTCTTCTGGTGGCTCTAGCGGTGGAAGCTCCGGTGGTTCGTCCGGTGGCTCGAGCAGTGATGAGCCTGAGATTGATTACGCAGAAAAAAATAAAGGTGTAGTTAAAAACCTCAAAAGTGTTAAATCAGACTTTGAGAGTAACAGAGAATTATTTACACCATTAGAAAGATCAATAGTAGATATTGTTATATCGGTTATGGATGATGTAATAGACAAAAGCGATGAAATGCTTATTTCTACTAAAAACATCTATTCAGAATATACTGACCAGATAATGGAGGCTTTAGAAATATACAAAGGAATGGAAGAGCACAGCAAAACCTCATTTGTATCTAAAGTCAGCCAGATGGACAGTGAATCCTTCAGTTTTCTTGAAGATTTCTTTGGCATAGATATTTCAGATGTCAAAGATAAATTATAAACAACATTAGCAACTGATGAAGTCTAAGAAAGGGGATAATTATGCACAAAAAAAGGATTTTGTCAATAGCACTTGTAATGATGATGTTAATGAGCAGCATCAGTGGCTGGGCATTAACCGAAGAGGTAACTCAAATACCTGTTCAAGAAAATGTTATTAATTCAGATGAAGGGGTAGCTTTGCCCGAAACTGCAATGGATGAAACTTTGCAGGATGATTATTGGGTTGCTCCTGAGCTTGGCTCGATTAATGACAATCCCACATCGGGAACAGTTGGTAAAATTTCGTGGAATTTGTCAAGCGGCGGTATGCTCACTATTTCAGGTACAGGAAGTATGAGCGACTTTGCAGAATCTTCTGCACCGTGGGCTCCGCAAAAGCAGTACATAAGATTTATTTATGTTTCTGACGGAATTACCAGCATCGGAAAATATGCATTTAACGATTTGTCAGAGGCTAAAAGTGCCTATATTCCTGACAGTGTTAAATATATAGGAACAGGTGCATTCCAAAAATG
>JAZOBB010000087.1:0-7655 GCA_045595745.1 Clostridia bacterium
GCGGCAATTTTGTCATTTGTTGTACATATTTTAATTACGCATCTATTGGTGCATGATATTGACAAACGCCGCGAAAAAACACTAAGATTCGGGTCTGTATTTTCAAATTGCGGATATATGTCGTTGCCTCTTCAAAGTGCAATGCTCGGCGAAGAGGGTGTGTTTTACGGCGCAACCTATGTTGCAATATTTCAGATTGTGCTTTGGACCTATGGTGTTGTGCTGATGAGCGGCAGCTTTAAAAACATTTCTGTTAAGAAAATTATATTAAATCCCGGTGTTACGGGCACGGTTGTCGGATTTTTATTGTTTGTATTTTCAATTACCCTTCCGTCAACAATTGGTGAGCCGATTAAGTTTTTGGCGGCATTAAACACACCTATTCCTATGGTTATTGTAGGGTTCCATTTAGCGGGCGCAAGCCTTAAAATTAAAGGCTTATCAGCATATGTTGCAATAGCATTAAGACTTTTTATAGCACCGCTTACCATGCTTTTGGGTCTTTATTTATGCGGTGTTCGTGGAGTTATTTTAGTCGCGTCTGTTATAGCCGCGTCTGCTCCTTTTGCCGCGGCAACAACTATGTTTTCAGAAAAATTCGGTGCAGATACAGAACTGTCGGCAACCTGTGTATCGGTAACAACGTTGCTTTCGATTATAACAATGCCGATAATTGTAGGTATCGCGGCAATGCTTTGATTGAGGAGATAACAAATGAGACATATATTAAGTCGGACGAGGCGGGCGGTAGATGATTACCATATGATTGCACCGGGCGACCGTCTTGCAGTAGGAATATCGGGGGGCAAGGATTCGTTAGTAACCTTAGCGGCATTAAAAGGGTTGCAAAGATTTTATCCAAATCCGTTTGAGCTTTGTGCAATAACACTTGACTTAGGCGGCGGTGATATGGATTTTGCACCTATTGCCGAATTTTGCAAAGAGTTAGATGTTCCGTATAAAATAATAAACACTGAAATAAGGCAGATTGTGTTCGACTACCGAAACGAAAAAAATCCGTGTGCTTTGTGTGCGAATATGCGCCGAGGGGCATTAAACGATGCAGCAAAAGAGCTTGGATGCAACAAGGTGGTTTTGGGGCATCATTATGATGACGTTATCGAAACATTTTATTTAAGTCTGTTTTTCGAAGGTCAAATAGGTTGTTTTTCACCCGTTACTTATTTAAGCCGAGCTGATTTAACGGTCTTGCGGCCTATGATTTATGTTAAAGAAAAAGAAATAAAAAAATATGCACGTGATGCAAAACTTCCGGTTGTAGAAAATACCTGCCCGGCAGATAAAAATACTAAAAGAACATATGTTAAAGATATTATAAACCGCCTGGATACAGAAAACAGAGGACTAAAAGACAGAGCCTTTACCGCGTTGGTACGTTCAGGTATATCCGGTTGGGGCTTAGATAGCGGAAAAATAAATAAGGAATAAATAATATTCAAATAAATAAAAAATACATAATTATTGGAGGACATTATGGCTAAAATAACAAAAGCAGTTATCCCTGCAGCAGGATTAGGAACAAGATTTTTACCGGCAACAAAGGCAGTACCGAAAGAAATGATACCGATAGTTGACATTCCGACTATCCAGTATATTATTGAAGAGGCGGCAGCTTCGGGTATTACAGATTTATTAATCATCACAAGCAGAACCAAAAAGGCGATTGAAGACCATTTTGATAAGTCTTATGAGCTTGAAACCGAGCTTGAAAAAAGCGGAAAAACCGAGGTTTTAAAGCAACTTAAGGATATTCGCTCAATGGTAAATGTGCAGTATGTGCGTCAGGCAGAGCCTAAGGGCTTGGGTCACGCGATTTACTGTGCAAAATCCTTCGTTGGCAATGAGCCGTTTGCAGTTTTGCTGGGCGATGACGTGGTATATAACAGCGAAAAACCGTGCCTTAAACAAATGATTGAAATGTATGAAAAATATAACGCAAGTATTTTAGGTGTTCAGTCTGTTCCCGAAAGCGAGGTAAACAAATACGGCATAGTTTCGGGTGAGCAGGTTGCCGACCGTATGTGGAAGGTAAACGATATGGTTGAAAAACCCAAACGCGAAGAGGCACCGACAAATGTGGCAGTTTTAGGCCGTTATATTATCACACCTGAAATCTTTACACATCTTGAAAATACAAAACCGGGTGCGGGCGGCGAAATTCAGCTTACTGACGCATTAAAAACTCTTGCAAAAGAGCAGGAAATGTATGCTTACGACTTTATCGGCAGAAGATATGACGTAGGTAACAAAATGGGATTTTTAGAGGCTACTGTTGAGTATGCATTGCGCCGCGATGATTTGGGCGCAGAATTTATGGAATATTTAAAAGGAATTGTAAAATAGTAAAAGGAGAACCAGATGAGTTTATTTAAAAATACGATTGCGCTTTTATCTTTGACGGTATTTTTAGCATCTTGTGTGCCGTGTATATTTGCAAGCGAAATATATTTAGATGAAATAACAGAAGAAAAAAGCATCGTTCGAGGTGTTTCGTATCAGCACAGAATAAGACTTGATGAGTCAGGATGGCAGGATATACATATCGTGCGTGCTGACCTTACCGAGCCACATTTAAAATTTAATGTATTGCGTAATGCACAGGGTGTCTCTTTTATGCAGACAACACTTGCATCGGCAAAAGAAAATGATACGGTTGCTGCAATAAATGCTGACTTTTTTGCCGCAAAAAGAGGACAGGCAGGCAGAGGGTCTCCGGTTGGTATGGAGGTTATAGACGGTGAGCTTCACTCTACATCTGCAACCGCCGAGGCTATGAATGTGTTGTACGAGATAAAAGAGGACAGCACTCTACATTTAAACAACTTCAGCTTTGAAATAACAGTAACTGCTCCAAACGGTGTAAGCGAAAAGGTTAGTGCGGTTAATAAGTACGATGATATGAACGGACTTGTTATGTACACGGATGCATGGAACAATCTGTCGCTCGGCGCAAGCGGACCTGTTCAGGAAATCGTTGTAGATGATAAGGGCAAGGTAATTGATAAAAGATGGGATAGTGAGCCGGCAGAAATTCCAAAAGGCGGTTACATTTTAACATCTAATCTTACTAAAAACACCTTTATTGACGATAATCTTCAGGTTGGCGATGAGGTAACCTTAGAGATTACGACCCTTCCGGACTACAACAAAATTGAAAATGCAGTTGGCGGTGGAGCAATAATACTTGCTGACGGCAAAGTTCCGTCAAGCTTTTCGCATAATATCAGCGGATATCAGCCCAGAAGTGCGGTTGGTATTGATGAAACGGGCAAAATCATAACCCTTGTTGCAGTTGACGGAAGAAGAAGCGAAGCAAAGGGAATGACGCAGACCCAGCTTGGTTATTTAATGGCAGAGCTGGGCTGCTATAATGCCCTTAATTTAGACGGCGGCGGCTCTACTGCTTTGGTAGTGAAAGAAGACAATGAGCAAAAAGTAACGAACACACCATCAGACGGCAGCTTGCGTCAGGTGTCAAACAGCATTGGTATAACCTCTGATGCAACTGTAGGTGAGCTTAGCCGAATAGAATTAAAAACAGACGATACAAATGTGTTTAAAAACACATCACGTTGGGTGTGGATTGAGGCTTTTGACGAGTTTGACCACAAACTAGAGATTGATGAGGCGAAAATCAGCTGGAATGTTATAGACGGCGCAGGATATATGGAGGGTGATATTTTTCATCCGACGGGGGCGGGCAAGGCTACAATCCGTGCAGAATATGAGGGAAAAACTGCCGAAATTGAGCTTTTAGCTTTAGACCTTCCGCATAGAATGGAATTTTCGAAAGATATATTAGAGCTTAAATCAGGAGAAAGTGAGATTTTGTGGCTCGATGCTTGGGACGCAGAGGGCAAAAAGGCCAAGATTTATCCTAAGGATACAGACCTTGTAATTGATAAGCCGATAGCCCAAATGCAGGATAATAAAATAATAGCTCAAAGCAAGGGAGCAACTAAGGTTGGTGCAAACTTCGGTGCCGTAAGTGCAAATATGGCTTTAATGATTGACGGTGCAGAAGAAATAAGTGTACCAGACGGAGCTAAAATTGACGACCCGCAACACAAAAGTGCAGAGCTCTTAGATGATGGCTTTAGATTTACTGTATTTGGAAATACCAGAACTCCTGAAAAGTTGTTTGATATGTTTATGATGAATACCGCTATAGAAACTATGAAAGAAAGCGGAGTTCTTCATGGATTTGTAGGCAGTGATTTTGACGAAAGTACAGTAAAAATGCTTGACGGGAACTATTTTACTGCTCGTATGTATCAGACGTTTACGCATAAAAACAGTACCTTTATCACACTTAAAAATACGGCAGGAACTATCGCAAGCGGAGGCTTTGACCAGTGGTCGAAGTTTAAATACGACGTAAACACAGCTAAGGGCGATAATCTGTTTGTTTTCGTTCACAAAAATAATATATCTACAAATGCGGTAGAAAAGAAAAATTTTGCAAAAATTGTAGAATCTGCGGCACAAAACGGCAAAAATGTTTATGTTTTCGGCGGCGGATTTAAAAACGAAAGCTATTTAGAAAACGGAGTACGTTATGTAAATACAGCAGGTATTTTCCCAAGCGTGGGCTTGAAACCGCCTGCAAATAATATTTCTTACGTTAAATATGTTTTGGTTACTGTAAACGGCGATGATATAACGTATGAATGGAAGAATATTTTAGACTAAGGTGATAGGCAATGACTAAAAAAGAAAAGGTTGAATTTTTGCGCGAAAAGCTCTGCGAACTTTATGGTGATGCACCGTGTACCTTAGAATATAAAGACCCTTTTCATCTGATTGTGGCGGCACAGCTTGCTGCACAATGCACCGATGCAAGAGTAAATATGGTAACACCGGCACTTTTTGCACGTTTTCCTGATGCAGAGGCTTTTGCCGGCGCAGATACTTTAGAGCTTGAAAAGCTTATACATTCAACCGGATTTTATCACAATAAAGCCAAAAATCTTAAAAAATGCGGTCAGGTGTTACTCTCAGATTTCGGCGGAGTCGTGCCTGATAACATGGATGATTTGCTAAAGCTACCCGGAGTGGGGCGTAAAATTGCAAATTTAGTCATTGGCGATGTTTTCGGCAAACCGGCGATAGTAGTAGATACCCATTGCAAAAGAATAGCCGCGCTTTTGGGTCTTACCAAAAATACCGACCCTGCCAAAATCGAAAAGGATTTGGTTAAAATCATTCCGCCTGAATATTCTTCGCTTTTCTGTCACCAAATAGTAGAGCACGGAAGGAATTTATGCATAGCTCGCAGACCAAAGTGCGAAGAATGTCCTTTAGCACCTGCTTGTGACTTTGCAGTTAAAGAGAGTAAAAAGGCAAAAAAGGAGAGAGCATAGTTGGCGGAAAAGATACGTCTTGATGTTTATTTGACAGAAAACGGTTTTGCACCAAGCAGAGAAAAGGCAAAGGCTATTATAATGTCGGGCATAGTGTTCGTCGATGAGCAAAAATGCGATAAGGCAGGAATGACAATTTCAACCGACCAAAAGGTTGAGGTCCGCGGTAACACCTTGCGTTATGTAAGTCGTGGCGGATTAAAGCTCGAAAAGGCAATGCAATCCTTTCCTATAAAGCTTGACGGCTCTGTGTGTATGGACGTTGGTGCATCAACGGGCGGCTTTACTGACTGTATGCTGCAAAACGGTGCTAAAAAGGTATTTGCTGTCGATGTCGGCTACGGTCAGCTTGCGTGGAGCCTGCGAACAGATGAACGTGTAATAAATATGGAACGCACAAACATACGTCACGTAACAAACGAGCAGGTTGGCGAGCCGCTTGATTTTGCATCGATTGATGTGGCATTTATATCATTGGCATTGGTTTTACCTGTCGTACATAATCTCTTAAAAGATGGTGGAGAGGTTGTTGCGTTAATAAAACCTCAGTTCGAGGCAGGTAAAGAAAAGGTCGGCAAAAAGGGAGTTGTTCGTGACCCCGAAGTTCACGAAGAAGTAGTTTGCAAAGTTTGCACCATAGCTGAAGAAATCGGCTTTGGTGTTTTAGGACTCGAGTTTTCGCCCGTTAAAGGGCCTGAAGGAAATATAGAGTATCTTGCCTACTTGAAAAAAGGAGAAAAAAGTGCGATAGATGCAGATAGTGCAGCAAAAAAAATAGTGGCAGCATCGCACGAAACATTAGATAAATAATATGTCGTTTTTATTACAATCCGCCTTATTTCGTTGAAAGAGGGCGGATTTTATGTTATTATAGTTGTGATATTGTATTTATAAACCATAAAGAAAAGAGGTATTGCGGTGGATAATATCAGAAAGAAAAAAATTCTGATGACGTTAATGCGTTTGGATATAGGCGGCGCAGAAACGCACGTTTTAGAGCTTTCGTTAGAGCTTAAACGTCAGGGCTTTGACGTTGTTGTTGCATCAAACGGCGGTGTATATGTTCCGTCGCTTGCCGAGGCGGGAATCCGCCACTATGAAGTGCCGATGCATACCAAAAGTCCGGGAAAGGTTATGCGTTCGCTCGCACTTTTAAAACGTATTATACGTGAAGAGAATATAGACATAGTTCATGCCCACGGCAGAATTCCTGCGTTTTTGTGCGGAATTTTAAGTAAATTTATGCCGTTTACCTTTGTAACCACGGCTCATTGGGTATTTAGAACATCGCACGGACTTAAATATATTTCTAACTGGGGCAAGAAGGTTGTTGCCGTAAGCGAGGATATTAAAACCTATCTTATGGACAACTACGGCATAAACCCTACAGATATTTTTGTTACCATAAACGGAATTGATGTAAATAAATTTTTACCCGAGGCAGACACATCAGAAATAATAAACGAGTTTGGCTTAAATTCCGATTCTAAAAAAATCGTATATATTAGCCGAATGGATGCTGACAGAGCTTTAGCGGCATTTCATCTGGTTGAAATTGCACCAAAGCTGCTTGAAAAACAGCCTGACTTAGAAATTGTAATTGTCGGCGGCGGCAACGTTTTTGATGAATTAAAAGAAAAAGCTGATGCAGAAAACGAAAAAGCAGGAAGAAGATATATAGTACTTACGGGCGGACGTTCTGATATTTATAAATTTGCAAATTTAGGAGATATTTTTATCGGAGTTTCGCGTTCGGCTTTAGAGGCAATGGCTTGTGCCAAGCCCACTATAGTTGCCGGAAACGAAGGATATATTGGAATTTTTGATGCTGATAAACTCTCAGTAGGAATAGACACAAACTTCTGCTGTCGAGGCTTAGAGCTTTGCTCACCTGAGCTTTTATTAAGAGATTTAACAACACTTTTTGAAAATTCTGATGAAGAAAACAGCCGCTTAGGTAACTACGGAAGAGAGCTTATTAAAAAAGAATATTCTGTAATGCGAATGGCTGACGATGCTGTTCGTATGTATAAGGCGGCGACTGACAAAAAACAGTTTGATGCCGTTGTATCGGGATATTACGGCTTTGACAACTCAGGTGATGAGGCTCTTTTATATGCTATGATTAATAATCTTAGAGAGCTTTGTCCTGATATAAGACTTTGTGTGCTGTCAAAATCGCCTAAACAAACTGCGGCAGAATATGGTGTATATTCTATTAACAGATATCACTTTTTAAAGGTAAAAAAAGCGATTAAAAACAGCAAGCTG
>JAZOBB010000088.1:0-11661 GCA_045595745.1 Clostridia bacterium
CTGACGCATTAATCAACAAGATTAATGCATTTTTTGCTGCAAACTAATAATGTCAAAGCGGATGTGACATAAAAATGTCAGGCCCGTTCTATTTTTAATATTATATTTTTTTCTAAAAACTAATAATGAAAAAGGGTCTCTCACTAAAAAGTCACAT
This sequence comes from Clostridia bacterium, assembly GCA_045595745.1. Lineage (GTDB taxonomy): Bacteria > Bacillota > Clostridia > UBA1381 > UBA9506 > RGIG1666. The sequence goes on from JAZOBB010000088.1 coordinate 158, forward strand.
TCGCTTTTTATTTTAAATTAACTATTATTTTTAGACGGATACGGTTTTTGCTCATCTGTTAAATCAAGTAAAAAATCAACACTAGTGCCATAGAACTTAGCTAAAATTATCAAATTATCACTTGTCGGAACAAGCTCGCCGCTCTCATATTTTGAAATCACACTTTGACTTATTCCGGTTTCCATTTGCACTTTTAGTTGCGTATAATCATTTATTACTCTAATCAGTTTCAAATTTTTCATTTTCACACCTCTTTTATTCTATTATCTCATAAAATATTCTTGACATTAATAAAATTCTGGAATATAATATTCACACAGTGAATATTATGGCTTATATGTAGAATTGGGAGGTTTCTTATGGACACACTTTTAGGCGAATTGTATTTTAAGTTTGGAAAAAGAGACCCTAAAAAACATGATGCTATTAATGCCGAAATAATAGAAAGGTGTGAAAACGAACTAAAAATTACGCTTAACGCAAAACAGTTATCTCTGCTTATAGACCTGATAGATGCGTATGATGAATTACAATTAAATATGTCAATAAAAAACTTTAAATGCGGAGCTTTGTTAGGAGCAAAATTATATAAAGAACTAAAAGCGGAAACATACAATTTAGAATCTAACAATTAAAACAGGTGTTGTAAAAATCCTTACAACACCTGTTTTATAAGCATATAATTTTAATAATTCTCTGACTTTATTTCAAAATACGCCTGCGGATGTGCACAAACCGCACATACTATCGGTGCAGATGTTCCGATATGAATATGACCGCAGTTTCTGCAAATCCATATTCTTTCCTCCGGTTTTTTAAACACTTCACCGTTTTCAATATTTGAAAGCAGCGCTTTAAATCTCTCTTCGTGTTCTTTTTCAATATTTGCTACCAGTTCAAAAAGCTTTGCTATGCTGTCTAAACCCTCTTCTTTTGCAGTTTTTGCAAATTCAGGATACATTTCTGTCCATTCGCTGTTTTCTCCACCTGCTGCAGCTTTTAAATTTTCTTTTGTATTGTTAATGCCTCCTAATAACTTAAACCAGATTTTTGCGTGCGCTTTTTCGTTGTCAGCCGTCATTTCAAAAAAATCAGCAATCTGTTCATACCCTTCGTTTCTGGCAGCCGATGCAAAATAAGTATATTTGTTTCTCGCCTGCGATTCACCTGCAAATGCGGTAAGCAAATTTTGCGCCGTTTTTGTTCCTTCAAGATTCATTTTTGTGCCTCCTTGTATATTTTAGTTGTTATGGATATTTTAACCAAAACAAAGCTAATCTATACAAGAAGACCGCAACAAAATGTTACGGTCTTAAAAATACTTTATTTATTTTAAAATTTCTTTTTTAACTATTTCGTGCATTGCATCAATTTTGGCTTCGCCGTCATCTAATGATTTCGCAGGCACAGAATAGTAAAACTTAATTTTCGGCTCTGTTCCTGACGGACGCATAATAAAGAATCCGCCGCCTAAAAGCTCAAAATAAAGCACGTTTGTGCTAACCATATCTATTGGCTCTTGTGTGCCGTTTTCAAAATCATATCTTTTTTGTTCTGAATAGTTGCGAAGTGCTACAAATTTAACATCGCCCAACGCTTTTGGTGGATTTTGAGCCGTATCTTTCATAAGCTGCGCCATTTTTTCCATACCGTCTGCGCCCTCCATGGTAACAGATACAGTACGTTCAACAAAGCAACCGAATTTTTCGTACAGCTTAAGCAATGCTTCTCTTAAACCTATACCGCGGAGCTTGTATACCGCCGCCATTTCGCAGGCTAAAAGCGCTGCGGCAACTGCATCCTTATCGCGTGCATATGTGCCCGGTAAATATCCGTAGCTTTCTTCAAAACCTAACAGATACTCTCCTTCATTCTTGCCCTCTTTTGATTTTATTACCTCGGCAATGTTTTTAAATCCGGTAAACACATCATATACCTTTACTCCAAACTCTGCCGCTATATTTTTTACCAAATCTGTTGTAACAATCGTTTTTACTATATAGTCGCCCTCTTTTACCTCGCCTCTGGTTGATTTTTCAGTTAAAACATACTCGGTTAAAAGCTCCCCGGTCTGATTTCCGGTTAAAACGTCATAATCACCGCTATCGTTTTTAGCTAAAACACCAATTCTGTCAGAATCGGGGTCTGTTCCTATAATAATATCTGCACCGATTTCTTTTGCAAGCTTAATCGCCAGTGCAAAGCCCTCTTTATCTTCTGGGTTAGGAGATTTAACAGTTGAAAAATTCGGGTCAGCTACAACCTGTTCTTCTACAGGATATAATTTTGTAAATCCCGCCATTTTTAAAATCTCGCAAACAGCCTTAAAGCCTGTGCCGTGGAATGGTGTGTATACAATTTTAAAATCATCTGCCGCTTTTTTAATAAGCTCAGGATTAATGCTGCATTTAATTACCTCAGATAGGAAAGCATCAACAATATTTTTGCCGACCATTTCAATTAAGCCGCTCTTTTTACCCTCTTCTTCAGATACACTTTTGGCACCCGAGAAGATATCCATTTTTTCTATATATCCCATTACGTGAGCCGACGGCGCAACACCTAACTGTGCTCCGTCCTCACCATAAACCTTATATCCGTTATACTTTGCCGGATTGTGACTAGCTGTAATCATAACACCTGCAAAGGTATTTAAATGTCTTACTGCAAACGAAAGCACAGGTGTAGGATTCATCTCATCGAAAACATATGCCTTAATGCCGTTTGCCGCAAAAACCTTCGCACTTTCCATAGCAAACTCTGCTGAAAAATGACGGCAGTCATAAGCAATAACTACACCACGCTTTGCAGCCTCAGCACCTTCGCTGTTTATATAGTTTGCAATACCCTGAGCAGTTCTTCTTACCGTGTAGTTATTCATACGGTTGCATCCCGCGCCCAAAACACCACGAAGTCCTGCTGTACCGAAGTCTAAATCACGGTAAAAACGGTCCTCTATCTCTTCTTCATCTTTAGCTATTGCCCTAAGCTCATCTTTTGTTGTCTCATCTACCAAATCACTTAAAAGCCAGCTTTCGTATTCTTTTTTAAAATCCTTTGCCATATATTATCTCCTCTCTGTTATTCGGCGGATTCTCCTGTCCACCAGACCATACCGTCTTCACCTACGGCAGTTGTTCCACCACTTGTTTCATTATCATTAGACGGAATTTCAGGTTCGGGCTCAGTTTGTACACCGCTATCTGTAATCGGCGTTTCGTCAGTTTGTGTCTCGCCGTTTTGCTCTCCTTGAATTATTGTGGTTCCCTCAGCGGGAGGGTTATTCGCTCCGCTGCCGGGTTCATTTTCGTTTAAGCCACTCTCTTCGTGCTTAATCTCATCGTCAATTTCATTTTCAGGTTCTTGCTCATTAATATGCGATGAGCAAAAGCTGACAGGTTGTGTACCAACCTTAAAATATTCTCTTCTCACACTTCCGCTGGTTTCACATATTCCTGTTGCAATTTTTCCGCTGTGCTGACAGATTGCACGTTCGGTCATATTATTAGGACGTACCAAAGTCTTTATTTCTATATCGGAATGAATCTGGTCCATAACTTTTTTCCAGATAGACGCACACGGATTTCCTAATCCCGACATCTTTTGAGGAATATCGTAACCAAACCATACCGCCCCCACATAATTAGGTGTAAATCCTACAAACCAGCGGTCGATATCGTCTGAGGTTGTACCGGTTTTGCCTGCTGCAAACACACCTTTAGCAAGATTTGCTGCACGACCCGTACCATTCCACGATGACACGACACCACGCATCATCTGTGCCATTGTATAGGCTGTGGTATCACTCATTGCCTTATGCGTTTCGGGCTTGTTTTGCAGTATAACTCTGCCCTTTGCGTCAACAACCTTAGTATAAGTAATTGGCTTTGTATATACACCGCCGTTTACAAAAGGCGCATATGCCGCTGTCATTTCTTCAACCGAAACACCGTCTGTTAAGCCTCCAAGACCCAAAGACGAGTAAAATTTATCGGAATACACCTTTCCGTCTTTGCGTTTTTCGTTGCTTACAAGCGATGAAATTGAAAGATTTTTCGTCATAAAATCAAAGGATTTATCAACCGAAAGCTTATCCAAAATTCGTACCGCAGGAATATTTCTTGACTCCTCTAGTGCCTGACGCACCGTTATTTTTCCTTTAAACATATAGTCAGCATTACGCGGCTCCCAGTCACCTATTTTAAGACGACTGTCGTCAACTATCGTCGCCGGTGTAACAACTCCCTCTTCGATAGCAGGAGCATAAACTGACAGCGGTTTTATTGATGATCCCGGCTGACGCAGAGTTTGCGTTGCACGATTTAAAACACGGTTGCCCGTTTTTTCGCCTCTGCCGCCTACAATTCCGCGAACATAACCGGTATAAGGGTCCATAACAAGCATTGCCGACTGAGGCTTAACCTTGCCTGAGCCGGGGAAATTGCTGTCTTTTGTGAACACATTTTCCATTGCCTGCTGAACATTTGGGTCCATTGTTGTATAAATTTTGAGTCCGCCTTTAAAAATAGCCTTTGTAGCATCGCTTTCGGACATTTTCTGACGTGTCATAAGGTCTTGCATCAGGTCAACAACAATCTGGTCAATAAAATATGACTGTATTTTTGTTCCCTCTGTTTTTGCAGTTCCTTTTTTTAATTTAAGCTCAGCTGATTTTGCTGCATCACATTCTTCTTTGGTTATGTAACCAAGCTCTGCCATCTTTGTTAAAACTGTTTCCTGTTTCTTTTTATGCTCTTCAAAATTCAAAAGCGGGTCATACTTTGAAGGGTATTGAGTAATTCCTGCAATTGATGCACATTCTTCTAAGTTAAGCTCAGATACATCCTTACTGAAATAAATATTTGCAGCCGCCTGAACTCCGTGGCAGCCCTGACCTAAATAGATTGTATTCATATACATTTCAACAATCTGGTCCTTGCTCATTTTAGTTTCAAGATTAAGTGCACGGATTATTTCCTGAATTTTTCTTATGGGTGAACGGTCGTTATCGCCCGTTACATTTTTAATAAGCTGTTGCGTTATTGTAGAGCCGCCATATGTGTCACTTCCGGTTACCCAGCCCAAAAAAGCACCAAAGGTTCTCTTCCAGTCAACACCGCGATGCTTCTCGAAGCGTTCATCTTCAATAGCAACAAAAGCATTTCTCAAATTTTCGGGTATGTTTTCTAAATCGACCCATATGCGATTTTGCTCCGAATAAAGTCTGTCCATTTCGACAGGCTCGCCGGTTTTTTCATCGATGTAATATACTATAGAAGTAAAATCCATATTATATTCATCTGCAATTAGCTCCATGCTGTTATCAATAAAGCCCATCATTGCTCCGCCGACAACCGCTGTTAAAAGCACAATTATAACTAAAGCTATTAATACAAAGCGGCGAAACGCGTACTTAAATCCGCCCTTTATCTTTTTTGTTTTATTGCCCGTGTTGTTTGAGTTGGTTTTTTGCGTATCATTATTACCTCTCACCCAATCACTCCTTTTCTGTTGTTTAAGTCAATATAAAATTAAATACAATATTCCTATTATACTTTATTTTAACCCATAATCGTTACAAAAGTATTACGAAAAAGTGATTTTATCGTTACATACGCCGTTATCTTAGGTAATTAAGTTTTTTGTATAATTTTATGTTAAATGGGTAAAAATTATAACATAAACTGCATTTTACATAATCGACAACTAAACAAAAGGACGTGATTTTATGTATAAATCTCCGTACAGAAAAAAAAGAAGTAAATGGTGGCTTGCATTTATCTTTATTCTATCCGTAGCCTTGGGTATGGGTGTTGGATATGCCGGAGCAAAGCTAATTACTCTGCCCGATAAAATTGAGGCTCTTCCCAAAGACAGCAAAAATATTTCTGAAAGCTTTTCATCGCCCGAGCCGACACTATCTGCGACATCAGAGCCTTCAAAAACAGTTACTGCTTTGAGCACACCTTTTGAGGACAATCTTCCTAAAATGCCCCCTAAGGAAGGATTCTTGGTTAAAACCACCGACGGCAAGGTTTGTGTTTTTAAAATTTACGCAGATGGCACAACTGCATACAGTCAGACCCTTCCGGTTGACCTTAACGATTTGCCCGAAGCCGACCAAAAAAAACTTTCTGAGGGAATTTATTTACAAACACGAACAGAACTGGCTGAACTTACTGAAGATTACAGTTCCTGAAAAACATCAAAGGACTTTAGCGAATAAAAATGTTTTTGCTAAAGTCCTTTTTGTCGTTTTATCTAGAAATCTTACCTATAATTTAGTTAAGATTTACTCGTTTTTTTTAATAAATCTATTGTAATTATTGCCAATTTTTGATACAATGTTAGTTGGTGAAAATTTGATTTTTTCTTTAATTAAAAATTAAATTTATCCGATTTTAAAAATGAGTGTGCGCAGGATATGCGGCACTATTATAGGAGGTTAAAGAATGAGTACGATGAACAAGCTTACCGATTTACAGGCTCGTCGCGCCGAGATTGAAGCAGGCGGCGGCTCTGAAAAGGTAAAAAAACAGCACGACTCAAATAAGCTGACCGCGCGTGAACGTCTGGCTCTGCTTTTTGATGAGGGCAGCTTTGTTGAAATTGATGCCTTTGTGACTCACAGATGCTCAAATTTTGATATGCCCGAAACAGCAGCTCCTGCAGAGGGCGTAGTTACCGGATACGGCACAGTTGACGGCCGCTTAGTCTATGCATATGCACAGGACTTTACCGTAATTGGTGGTTCTTTGGGCGAAATGCATGCTAAAAAAATCTGCAAGGTTATGGATATGGCAATGAAAATGGGTGCTCCGATTATCGGAATGAACGATTCGGGCGGTGCACGAATCCAGGAAGGATTAGATGCACTTTCAGGCTTTGGCGAAATTTTTATAAGAAATACCAAAGCATCGGGTGTTATTCCCCAGATTTCAGTTATTATGGGACCGTGTGCAGGTGGTGCAGTTTACTCCCCCGCTATTACTGACTTTGTATTTATGGTTGAAAATACAAGTCAGATGTTTATTACAGGTCCTTCTGTTATTAAATCAGTTACGGGCGAAGAGGTTTCGTCAGAGGATTTGGGCGGTGCTTTAGCACACAGCGAAAAAAGCGGTGTTGCACATTTTTCTTGCAAGGATGATAAGGAATGTATCGCAGAGGTTAGAAAACTTTTATCGTTCTTGCCGTCTAACAATTTAGCAGATGCACCGACGGTTGCTCCGGTTGACCCGATTAACCGTCTGTCAGAAAAGCTGACAACAATTATTCCCGATACACCGAATAAATCATACGATATGAAAGAGGTTATCGCAGAAATCGTTGACGGCGGCGAAATTTATGAGGTGTTACCGAAATTTGCACAGAACATAATTACCTGTTTTGCAAGAATGAACGGCGAAACAGTTGGTATTATTGCAAATCAGCCAAAGGTATCGGCAGGTAGCTTAGATGTTGATTCTGCTGATAAGGCTGCACGTTTTGTACGCTTTTTAGATTGCTTTAACATTCCGATTATAACCTTAACTGACGTACCTGGATATTTACCTGGTGTATCTCAGGAGCATAACGGAATTATCCGTCACGGTGCTAAGCTCTTATTTGCTTATTCCGAGGCAACAGTGCCTAAAATCAATGTTATTTTAAGAAAGGCTTACGGCGGTGCATACATCGCAATGAGCTCAAAGCACTTAGGTGCCGATATGGTTTATGCATGGCCGACCTCTGAAATTGCTGTAATGGGTCCTGACGGTGCGGCAAATATCATTTTCCGCAAGGATATTAAAGAGTCTTCAGACCCTGTAGCTACACGTTCAGAGAAAATCGAAGAGTATCGTCAGCAGTTTGCAAATCCTTATGAAGCTGCTAAACGCGGTTTTGTCGATGATATTATCGAGCCTGACTCTACCCGTCCGCGTATTATCGCTGCACTTGAAATGCTTCGCAGCAAGCGTGAATCTTTGCCCGCTAAAAAGCACGGCAACATTCCGCTTTAATACAAACATGCGGAAAAAATTGATTAGGTGGTGAAACTATGATTTCTATGGATACAATTATAAGCGGAGGCGTTGTAAGTGTTATCGGCTTAGGTACAGTTTTTGCGGTTTTAGCTATCTTATGGGGAGTTCTTGAACTTATGCGTGTCATTTTTACGCAAAAAACCGAAACCACTCCTGAAAAAGAAAGCGCACCTGCTCCTATACCCGTGCCTGCTCCTGCTCCGGTTGTTGCCCAACCGGTAGCTGTAGCATCTGATGCCGCAGACGATGAAGAGCTGATTGCCATATTAACCGCTGCAATTGCGGCTTCGCTTAATACATCAACATACAAACTCAACATTAAATCATATCGTCAGATTAACAACGGCACCCCTGTTTGGAATGCGGTGTCACGTCGTGAAAATCTGCAATAATTAATAGGAGGAATTAACTATGAGAAAGTTCAACATAAGTGTTAACGGAAAATCATACGAAGTAGAAGTAGAAGAAATCGGCGGTGCTCCAAGTGCGCCGGTATATACTCAGGCACCTGCTCCGGCAGCTGCTCCCGCTCCTGCAGCAGCTCCCGCGGCTGCACCTGCTGCTCCGGCTCCCGCTGCCGGCGGTACAGAAGGCTCAACTAAAGTTACAGCTCCCATGCCGGGAACTATCCTTTCTATAAATGCTAAGGTTGGCGATACCGTAGCAGAAGGACAGACAATCGTTATTTTAGAAGCTATGAAAATGGAAAACGAAATTGTTGCCCCTAAAGCAGGTAAAATTACTTCTATCAATGTTAATCAGGGCGCAAGTGTTAACTCTGGTGACCTGCTCGCTACAATGGAGTAATATGCTTTTAAAACCGAATTGGAAAGGGTGAATTTAATTGGATTTATTTATAAACGGTATTCAAAGCTTTTTAGCTAATACCGGCATTGCCAAAATATTTGCCGCAACAGAATCAACAGCTGTCCAATATGCAGGTATAGACTTTGGTGCAATTATTATGATTGCTATTTCGTGCTTGCTTATATTTCTTGCAATCGGCAAAAAGTTTGAGCCACTTTTACTTCTTCCGATTGCCTTCGGTATGCTTTTAGCAAACCTCCCCGGTGCAGGAATTATGCACAATAACTTTTTTGTAAGTGATGACCCGAGCTTCCATATGGATTTTGGTCAGATTTTAAGTCAGGGCGGTTTGTTTGATTTGTTGTACTTAGGCGTTAAGCTGGGTATTTATCCCCCGCTTATTTTCCTCGGCATCGGTACTATGACCGATTTTTCGCCGCTTATTGCAAACCCTAAAAGTCTTCTTTTAGGCGCAGCGGCTCAGCTCGGAGTTTTTGCCGCATTCTTCGGCGCACTCTTTTTGGGCTTTAATGTTTACGAAGCAATGTCTATCGGTATCATCGGTGGTGCCGATGGCCCGACAGCTATCTTAGTTACAAAAACCTTGGCGGCACATCTTTTGCCGGCAATCGCAATCGCAGCATATTCATATATGGCACTTATTCCTATCATTCAGCCGCCTATTATGAAGCTTTTAACAACAAAAAAGGAACGTCAGATTGTTATGACTCAGCTCCGTCCGGTAAGCCGTATCGAGCGTTTAATCTTCCCTATCGTTGTTACAATTGTTGTTGCTTTATTTGTTCCGGATGCAGTTCCGCTCGTTGGATGCCTTATGCTTGGCAATATTATCCGCGAAAGCGGTGTTACCGACCGTTTGTCGAAAACAGCGCAAAACGAACTTATGAATATTATAACTATTTTCTTAGGTGTTACTGTTGGTGCAACAGCTAGCGCAGACTATTTCTTAAAACCGCAGACTCTTTACATTATCGTTTTAGGTCTGGTTGCTTTCTGCTTAAGTACAGCAGGCGGCACACTTTTAGGAAAAATAATGTGCTGGGCAACCAAGGGTAAAATTAATCCGCTTATCGGTAGCGCAGGTGTTTCTGCCGTTCCTATGGCGGCTCGTGTTTCTCAGACAGTTGGACAGCAGGAAAATCCGTCAAACTATCTGCTTATGCACGCAATGGGACCGAACGTTGCCGGTGTTATCGGCTCTGCCGTTGCAGCAGGTGTGTTCTTGGCACTTGCAAAATTCTTTTAAAGGAGGTTATAAACAATGGCTAATCAAACTAAAAAAGTTGGAATTACCGAAACAGTTCTCCGCGATGCTCATCAGTCACTTATCGCAACCCGTATGACGACTGAATCGATGCTTCCGGTTGTTGAAAAATTAGACCAGGTTGGTTATCATTCATTAGAGGCTTGGGGCGGTGCAACATTCGATGCCTGCCTGCGCTTTTTAAACGAAGACCCGTGGGAGCGTCTTAGAAAAATTAAAGACAAGGCTAAAAACACTCCTCTTCAGATGCTTTTCCGTGGTCAGAATATTTTAGGTTATCGTCACTATGCTGATGATATAGTTGAATATTTCGTTCAGAAATCTGTTGCAAACGGTATTAACATCATCAGAATTTTCGACGCATTAAACGATGTTAGAAACCTGCAAACCGCAATCAACGCAACAAAAAAAGAGGGCGGACACGTTCAGGCTGCTATTTCTTACACGATCAGCCCCATTCATAACATCGAATACTTTGTAAAGCTTGCAAAGGAATACGAAAACTGCGGTGCAGATTCAATCTGCATTAAAGATATGGCAGGTCTTTTAGTTCCCTACGAGGCTGAAAAGCTCGTTAAAGAGCTTAAAAAAGAGGTTAAAGTGCCGATTCAGCTGCACACCCACTACACAAGCGGTGTCGCTTCGATGACTTATCTTAAGGCTATCGAGGCAGGTGTTGACGTTGTTGACTGTGCACTCTCTCCGCTCGCTTTAGGAACAAGCCAGCCTGCGACCGAAACTATCGTTAAAACCTTAGAAGGCTCTGAATTTGATACAGGCATCAACCTTGATGCTCTTACAGACCTTGCTGATTACTTTAAGCCGTTAAGAGAAGAATATCTTGCTAGCGGACTTTTAAATACCAAGGTTTTAGGTATCGACATCAACACATTAAAATATCAGGTTCCGGGCGGCATGCTTTCAAACCTGGTTTCACAGCTCAAGCAGCAAAATGCTGAGGACAAGTTTGACGAAGTGCTTAAAGAAATCCCGAAGGTTCGTGAGGACTTAGGTTGGATTCCGCTCGTTACTCCTACAAGCCAGATTGTTGGTACTCAGGCTGTGTTGAACGTGTTAATGGGTGAACGTTATAAGATGATTACCAAAGAAACCAAGGGTATCGTTCGCGGTGAATACGGCAAAACTCCGGTTGAAATTAAGGATGATATTGTTAAGAAAATTATCGGCGACGAGGAACGCATTACCTGCCGTCCTGCCGATAACTTAAAGCCCGAGTTTGAAGAAATGAAAGGCAAAATGACCGAATACTTAGAGCAGGACGAGGACGTTCTTTCATATGCTCTGTTCGACCAGGTTGCTGTTAAATTCTTCGAGCAACGCCGTGCTGAAAAATATAAAATCGATAAAGACCTCGTTAATATGGA
>JAZOBB010000089.1:0-2579 GCA_045595745.1 Clostridia bacterium
GTCAGGAGTGATTCTATGCGTTTTTCATTAAAAAACTTTAAAAAGAATATTATTGCCTCGTGGGCATTTTCATATGTTATTATTATTTGTATAATGTTTTTTATAATTACAATAATAGGAACAATATACACCTCTGCTGCAAAAAAGATTTCAGATGAATTTAATGACTATATCTTCGAAACCGTAACAGATGATGTTAATAATACCCTGCGCAATATGAATAATCTTTATATAAGAATTAATGAAAACGAAAATTTACGTTCTATGCTTTACGGCAATGCAGACCTTTATGTTCTTGATTCTACTTACAGCCTTGTTGACGATTTAAGGTCTTACTGTGAATTTGCAGAAAATACTGTTGAGGTTTTTGTGTACATTAAAAGCAAGGATATGATAGTATTTCCCGGAGGCTTTTTGTCTTCTTCTACATATTTTGAAACCTATATAACACCAGATACTATTTCATATGAAGAATGGAAAAAACTTTTAACTGATTGTACAAATATGTCTTATAATTCTATGTATTATGATTCTGAAACTACGCACAAAATTGATGCACTTTCACTATTGTTCCCTATTTCTCAGACGCAAAACGATTGTGTCGGTGTCGTCTTAAGCAACAAAATGTATTTTTATAACGGTCTAGAAAAAATACATATGGAAAAGCTTTGTGATATTTATATCTATAATAAAGAAGGTAATCTTGTCAGTCACAGCCTTCATTCAAACAAATCTTCATTGCCTATGACTTTGGAGCAGATTTCTGACTATAAAAGCAGCAACTCGGTTATGCATTCTTCTGAGATTGTTATGAACGGACATATCTGGAGTATCGTAACCGTAGCTTCTGACAAAACAACTGACTCCAATATGTTTTTGGTTCAGGCATCTATTCTGATTATACTTATATGTGCAATCGTAGTGTTGTTCTTTGTTGTAAAAAGTATTTTAAACAATAACTATCGTCCTATAAAAGCAATGCTTTCTTGCTTTAATTTAGATACAGAAAATGGTGCAGATACATACGAAAAGCTGCTAGATTCGATAAGTAACACATTAAATGAAAACACACAGATGACAAAAACACTTGATACCCAGGCAAAGACGATTGAAAATCTTAATATATCCAAACTGTTAAAGGGCAAGGTTATATATTCTGCTTTTGAGAATTCTGATTTATCATTTAATGGCGATTATTTTAGCGTTCTTACTTTTTATATCGAAAATATAAACGACTTGTTCTCAGACGATGCTAATATGTCAACTCACGAAAAACAAAACCATTTGACATTTATTATTAACAACGTTATATCAGAGCTTATGTCGCAGAAAAACATATCGGTCCACACCACTGAAATTGACGGTTTGGTATCGTGTATTATATGTATGGAAGAAATGCTTGATATAAACGAGATTGATACTTTAGCATATCAGGGATTAGATTTTATTAACAAAATCTTCTCTCTTTCGCTTACCTATTCTCTTTCTACGATATGCGAAGGAGTTTTCAACATCTCTGATGCATACCGTCAGACAATAAAGGTTCTTGACTATAAGCGTCTGCTCGGAATTACCGAACCTATGCAATATATTGAAAAAGAAAATACTTCAAAGAAAAGCTTTATATTTAATTTTGCTAAAGAACAAGCTTTAGTAAATGCTTTAAAAACAGGAAACCAGCAAACCGCTCTTTCTATATTGACTCAGATATTTAATGAACTGACATCACAAAAAGACCTGGAGCTTGACCACATTGTTTGCATTGTATTAGATGTTGCAACAACTATCACAAAGGTTTCGCACGATATGCCCGTTTCTGATATGGAATTCAGCGACAATATAATTTTTTACCGCAAAATTAAAGACGGCGAAAATCTTATAAATATCTACTCACAGCTTTCTGAATATATCATAAATATCTGTGATGCGACTAAAAACGAATTTCACGAAAGCAAAAACCGTATATCGTTCCTTTTATCACATATTAAAAAATACATTGCCGATAATTATACTTCAACTGACCTTAACGTAAACTCAATCGGTATTCATTTTAATATGAATTCTCAGTATGTATCATCGGTATTTAAAAAAGAAACAGGAGTATCTCTTTTGGATTATATAAACAGTTTCAGAATCAAAAAGGCTCTTGAACTTATCAAAGACGGAAAATACTCAAAGAAAGAGATTTATAAAATGGTCGGTTTTACAACCGAAAGAACATTTTACAGAGTTTTAAAGAAATACGAAGATACGTTATCAGATATAGAGACATAAATAAAAAACAGAGCATATTTGAACTGCACCAGTTTGTGCAGACAGTACAAAAAGAACCCCTATGATAGCTAATATCAAATTTTAAGCAACATACTGACATCGCATTTGTTGTGGTGTCAGTTTTGTTTTTAGTTGTATTCTTTCATTGTTGTAGAAATATATGAATTCATCTATGAGGAAACTTGCCTCCTCATAGGTTTGCAGTTTTGTACGATAAATACACTCCGTTTTGAGAATGGAAAAGAAATTTTCAGCCAAAGCATTGTCATAAGGATTACCTTTTCTTGACATTGACGGAGTAATGT
>JAZOBB010000090.1:0-12363 GCA_045595745.1 Clostridia bacterium
TTTTTTGAGTTTTTGACACAACAATTGTTAAAAATATATAGATTAAATAAACGTATTGGGATAATTAAACGGAATTTCACAGTCAATACATTTCAATAGTAACATTAGTTTTGAACACATTTTGAGTAGATCAAAATGTGCTTTTTATATTTCGTAAAAGTTTAGGTAAAAAATGGCAAAACTAGGTGTTTATGAATTTAGTTAAAGTAGGTGTCATTCAATGAACAAAAATCATATAATGTAATTCGACCTTATATACCAGAGTATAGTTTTTATAGGAGGTTATAATGAATAGAATAAATTTTTTCAAAAACAAAAATGATTGTGAAAATGACTGCAATAATGACAGTCATCAGCCGAAAGGTTACTATAATGACAATCATCCATCAAAAGATTGCTGCGATAAAAAAGATGATTGTTCTTGTTGTCCAAAATGCCCTCCGGGACCGCCCGGGCCTAGAGGGCCACGAGGTCCTATGGGCGAACCTGGACCTACCGGTCCGCAGGGGCCTATTGGTGAAACTGATCCTGTTGGACCTCAAGGCCCTATCGGAGAAACCGGTCCTGTAGGCCCGCAAGGGGAAGCAGGCGGTGTGTTAAACTATGCCGATTTCTATGCACTGATGCCACCAGATAACTCTGCTACAGTTGCACCGGGCACAGATGTAAGTTTTCCGCAGGATGGTCCTAACAGTGGTTCAGGCATTGTCAGAACGGGTCCCGACTCATTCAACCTGACACAAATCGGCACCTATCAGATTCTGTTTCAGGTAAGTGTAACTGAAGCAGGTCAATTAATACTGACTTTAAATGGTGAAGATCTGGCATATACAGTCGTAGGTCGTACAACAGGCGCTTCTCAAATTGTTGGAATGGCTATTGTAACAACAACTACCATTAATTCAATTTTAACCGTAAGAAATCCTGCCGGTAATGCGGCAGCTCTTACAATTACTCCGCTTGCCGGAGGAACAAGACCTGTTTCTGCACATCTTGTTATAACGCAAATTGGCTAAACCTTTTGTTCAAGAGATATTTATCATTAAATGAATAAATATCCACCCGCGTAATGATATGCACCCCAAAAGTTAGACACTTTAGGAGGTGCATATTATGCCTTGGGAGATTCATTATAGTGCGAGGAAAAATCCGCGTAAACATGCGTTACAAAATGGTTTTCTCGCTCACGCCAAGAATATCCGCCAAAGCTGATACCGTTGATACATCAGGAAATCCGTGTCCCGTCTCCCACTTTGAAACTGTTTTTGGCACGATGCCCAATTTGTCGGCAACCTCTTTTTGTGTTATTCTTTTGGCTTTTCTTAAATCGCAAAGGAGTTTTCCGTTTTTATTTAAATCCATTTTGCTTTACCTCCACAATTTAAGTATAAAGCAGTAATATGAATTAAACAATCCACTATCCGCACACTTTTGAGAAACCCTAAACGCTTGTAAAAATTATGATTTTTTCCTAATTATCCAATAGGAAATCCAATAAATAATTACAAGAACAAATTGAGAGTATCCAATCCATTTTGCAACATCCGGCATATCAATTAGTGCTGTAACTATCACTACTGCACAGCTGATTAAAAGATATATAGAAAATGTTGCACTTTTTGCCTTTTGAATAATTGATAGATTTCTTTCATCAGTTTCGTTTATCTTTTGCTTTTTGATACTATCCTCATTTTTAGTAATTTTCAAATATTGTATAATGCGTGCTACACCTACCATTGCTAATGCAAAGCCGAAAGCGGAAATATATTCATTTTCAGATTTAGTTGCAGTTACTCCGATGATCATTATTGCTCCAAGCACGATGCATATAACACCATAATATAATCTTTGTTTAAGTTTCCTTTTATAATCCATAATTAATCCTCCTCAAAAATAAAAACATCTTCAATCTTCATATCAAAATATTTTGATATTTTATGAGCAAGTTGCAATGAAGCATTATATTTTCCATTTTCCAGTGATATGATTGTCTGACGGGTTACTCCTACTGCCCCTGCTAAATCATCTTGCGTTACTTTGTTTTTCTTACGCAATTCTCTTATTCTGTTATTCAAACAATCACCTCCATAAATGGTAAAGTGTACTTTACATTTTTATTATATATCTTTCTAAATAAAATGTCAAGCACATTTTACATTTTTGCCAAAAAAAGAAAGATGTGACCGAAGTCACACCTTTGCGTTCTTTCTTGTACACCATGATTTTTCGTTGCACTTTGGGCATTTAAGGTGTCTTGTAGTTAATGTATGCGCACCCAAAATATATGCCTTAAATGTAGGCTTAAAAGTGTGTCCACACTTTCTGCATTCGTAAACACCTGTTTCATAATCTACCTTTGCTGCAAAGAAAATTGCGATAAAAACCAATATAACTGAAATGATTATAAGCACAGCTGCAAATGCAGGACTTATAAGTGCCTCTTCTGCAAGAATTGTGCTTACAACAAGCAAAGCGATGCTTAAAACTACTCCGACAATCGATAATATTATTTTACCTTTATTACTCATTTTTCTACCTCATACGGCCAGTCGATAATACCGCCGAACTCTTTTACATTGGTATAACCAATCTTTGCAAGGCTTTCGGCTGCGATTTTGCTCCGTCTGCCTGACCTGCAATATACAAGAATTAACTTGTCCTTATCGGGGATCAGCTCGATTGCCTTGTTTTCAATTTCTGTATATGGAATCAGAATTGCGCCTTGGATGTGTCCCTCATCAAACTCGTCCTGTTCTCTTGTGTCTAAAATGATATATTCTTCGCCTGAGTCCATTATCTTTTTGGCTTCCTCTGCCGTAATCTGTTCATACATTGCTTTTTCTCCTTTTTCTGCAATTATTATCGAAGTTGGTCCGTCTGCACCGCCAATAATCCCGATACTTGTAGCATCTCCGCAACCTGAGAGCAGTATGCAAAGTAAGATTGATATGATACATAATATTTTCTTCATCATTTTTTGCCTCGCTTTTTCGGTTTGGTCAGTTCAAAACTGTCGTCAATCATTTTCTTGATTTCATCTGGCGGTATGCTTCCGTTAAGGATAATGGAATTCCAATGGCACTTGTTCATATGGTACGCCGGAACAACCGATTCATAGGTAGACCGCCACATATATGTAAGATTCGGGTCACATTTTACATTGACCCAGATGTTGCCCAGACGTTCACAGATTGCTGCAAACATCTTTTGATTGCCATTGTGACGCATAACTGTCCAGTTAAAGTCGTGAAAGGGATAATCTTCGTATGTGTCTTCAAGCGATAGGCAAAAATCTATCACTTCTTGTCTTGTCCTCATGTTATCCCTCCTGACTAAATTTATATACTATATTTCTCCAAATCTATCCTGCCATCTGATTCAAAAACAATGCCTTCTGATTCGAGCAACTGTCTTTGAACACCCTCACCGCCAAATGCAAAACCAGGGGCAACCCTGCCCTCACGATTCACCACTCTGTGACAGGGAATAATCCCCGGATGAGGGTTTACATGCAGAGCATATCCTACAACTCTTGCCCAACGAGGGTTGCCTGCTAAAAGTGCCACCTGACCGTAGGTCGCAACCTTGCCTTTGGGGATGTTTTTCACAACTTCATATATTTTTTCAAATGTGTTCATTTTCGTTACCTATTTAAAATTGTACAATGTGTTTGTTTCTCTGTTTCTGTACTCGTGCTTTTCGTAATATCCAATTAAAGTGCCGTCATCATCACGAAGAGCTACCATATACACATCTTTATTTTCCTCGTCATTGCGATAGGTGTAAATGATGTTGTTGTCCTTGCTCTCTTTAAACCAAGCAAGTACCTTTTCTATCATTTCATTAGCCTTTGGCGGATGGCAGTCTTTTATACTTCTGCCTGTCAAATCTTTATGATACCGCTCTATAGCCGAGGGATTCATATAAACAATGATATCGTCCATATCGCAAACAACCAAAGGGGCAAGGTCTTGGTCAAGTATACTTTTGAAAAGTTTATATAATTTCATTATACATTACCTCCTATGGATTACATATTCCGCATGGCGAATATCCATTGTCAATTAACCACGTTCTTGTGCCATTATAAGTTTCTTTGTTTTTAGGTTTTATGTCTTTGGCAGAAGAACATCCTGTGTTGTGAAACTTCATAGTATTTGCATTCAAAATGTACATCGTAACATCGTTCTCATTTTGAATGTTTTGTTCTTCTTGTTTTTGCTCTTTGCCGAAACCATTCTCTGATTCTAATTTGCTTGCGCCATCCAGATAATTTATTTCAACCCCGGGTTGGATATTGTTGACAAACACATTAAACGATACACCTGCGCCATCATCTTCTACTGAAAGTGCCTCCATCTGCACACCTTTTGCAAGAAGATTATCGCCTTCAAAGACAGGTGTTACCCTGTACATAACATGATTTTTCGTTTCTTTTACGTAGTCCGCCACCATATTTTCAAAAGGCAGCATTCCGTCTACATTCATATATCTGGTTCCGGTAATTAAGTTTTTCTCGTTGGCATTTTCGCCCGAAAGCTGAAAGCCGATAAGATGACATCTGTTGTAAAGATATTTACCATCAACAATATCATATTTTGCAATTTGCCATCCTGAAGGTTTAATTTGACCGATAGACTCTCTTTCTTCAGTAGGCATTATTTCTTCGCCAATACACGCAAAAGCTACACCGCAACGTCCCAATTCGTCTAATTCGCTATAATCTTCAAATGCAACTGTTGTAATTTCATCTTCGGCAAATTGAGGTACATTGTTGTTTAATACAGTGTACGTTTCATTTACGTTCTGTTCTGTACAAGCAGTGAACGAAATGACCAGACAGATTAAAAGAGCAAATATTTTTATTTTTCTATGCATTGTATTCATGTTTAAACCCACACTTTCCGCAGTAGTAGCGATGTTTTTTCTTTCCTAAAAATCCTGCTAACACACAGGCTTTGCCCTAAGAAGCGGCAGTTCAGGTATCAATTTTTCAAGTAACGCATGCTTTTCTTCTGAAAGATAATATTTAAAATCTTCCATCTCTAAGCCTTCCTTTCGCAGAGTATTTAAGCAAACAAAATAAATTGTTGCTCCTATTTTACCACAATTGTGCTATTTTTATCAACAAAATTCGCCATTTTTCTAAAAACACTTATAAAATTACGTCTGACGTACACAGTCTTACCTGCATCAACCGCTACGGATAATATGTACGACCGTACATTTTCAAAAGATATGCCGTATAGTTTCCATCAATATATTACACATACAATAATTTTTAAAATAACCTGATACAAAAATACAACAAAACACGGAGCTTGCCAAAGCGGTAGCTCCGTGTAGGTTTTATTTAATAATTCCTTTTACGAAATTAAATACACTGCGTGTTTTGCGCACCTTTTCAAGATACTTTAGTGTCTGATAAATCATTTCGGCTGATTCTGCCTTTGTAATACACTCATTCGGTCTTATGGTGTTGTCCGAAAAGCCGCGTATAATACCGTATGCCTCCATATTTCTTGTTGCCTCTACGCACCATTCGGGGACTGCGTTGCTGTCATAAAACTCTGTAGGCTCTGAGCTTTTATGCTTTAACTTTAATGCGTTGTCTAAAATTTTTATCGCCTCGGCACGGGTTATTTTTTTATACGGTAAAAGTTGTAACTTTTTACCCGCACCTTCGCCGCAAATTACCCCCTCCTCATATGCTGCGATGGCATGGCGCAGAATATAGTCGGGAACATTTTTATCAGAAAACGGATTGTTTTTTATCGAATCCTTTGCCTTTATTCCAAAAATTGAATTAACCATCAAAATAAAATCAATTCGGTTCATTACCTTGTCGGGATAAAAGAAAAAACGGTCGCCTATTTCCTCACCTATAAAATATCCCTTTGTTGCTAGAAGTCCTGCCGAATATGCCGCCCAATGATTATCCATATCATCATATTTAAGAGGCTTTAAGGTCGGCTCGGGCGAAGCAGCAGGCGAGGGTTCGCTCTTTTCGGACTGCTTGGGTGTTAAGGTTGGCTTGGGTAACGGCTCAGATGTCGGCACAGGTGTTGGTTTTGGCGTCGACTCAGATTTTGTCTGCGGAGTTTTTTCAGGTTTTGAATCTTCATTTTTTGTTTCAGGAGCAGCGGTTGGTTGCTCTGTTGACTGAGGTGTGTTTTGTGCCTGACTGTTTTTATCTGCTTTGCCACCGACAGTTATTATAACCGCCCCCGGATACGGTGAGTTTGCTTTGCCAAAAATAGCATACCAAGTAAAAATAGCCTCTCCTTTATAATCCTTTGTCGGCACAAAATTCAGCTTGTCTAATGAAGATAAAGAAATCGTGCTGCCCGTCTTAGCCGCACTTGTGCCGATTCTTAAAACTCCTGCAACAGGGTTTGTCAGCTGTGTCAGGCGTATTCCGGTTAATGAATATCCCGACGGCGGATTTACCGCATTTAAAAAATCACGTCTTGAAAATGTAAGGGTCGCGTTTGGTGCTGTTGTTTTTGTAAAATCACTCGCAACAAGGCTCTTTGCCCATACAATACCCGAAAAAGAAAGACAAAGAGCAAGCAAAACGATTATTGACAGTATCTTTTTTTTCATAAGCTCCTCCGATTAAATAACAAAAATTGATACTGTTATTTTTGTTTATTTCGGAAAAACTATGACAGAAAGATTTTAACTGCTTTTCAAAAAAATGATAATTTTTATATTCCAAACAGCAATTTTATTAAAATTAAAAGCACCAGTCCCGGAAACCCCAGCATACCGCAAACCGCCGCAGTCACAGGATTTATTCCAATGCTAAAGCCAAAGGATGAAAAAACTAAATTAAATATGTACAGTCCCAATCCTCCTAAAAGGGAGTTTAATACAAGAATAAAAATACTCTTAAGCGGTTTTATAAATATGCGGCATAAAATAAGTGCCATTATTGCCGCCAATACATATGCGGCTATTTCTCCAAAGCCCATAAAATCAACCCCTTTCGACATCAAAATCCACTTTCGGAGTAAAAAAATGCGGATTTTCGCGGTTTTCTTTTTTAGCTAGCGAAATAAAATAATTAAGTTTGGTTTCTTCTGCCTTTATCATATAAATATAATAGTCGGTCATTGCCTCATCAGTTGCAAAATTAAAGTTTTCTCTGGCCGCCAGAAGGCTTTGCTTGGCAAGAGATATCTGCTCTAAAAATTCGTTGTTTATGCTTTCTTTAAGCCGAATCTGAGCCTTTTTTATTCTGCGCTCTTTTAGCTGATTAATAAATGCCATACCTTTTTGCTCTAAAACTGCGGGTAATACCATATAAATCCTCCTTGTTTTAAAGTTTTATCCTGTAATAACATTATAAGCAGGATTGTCCCAAAATATTCCTTTTAAAAAAGACAGCAAAATAAAACCGTCCCCTTTTTGCCGCAAAATCGGTCAGGGACGGTGATTAAATTTATCATTTGATTTTGAAAATCGAGCGCAAAATACCGTTAACAAATTTCGGGAACTTAAGTACAACAACTTTCATAAAAACACCCTCCTAAAATTTATTTAGCCGAGCAAACGGCAAAAAGCAACGAAAATTATCAGCAATCCTTCAATAATTACCAGCCAAATAGGGGGCAGGAGTAATCCGGCGAATAATCCGATGGCAAAGGCTCCGGCAACTAATCCCCACAGTCTGTATCTGATACATTTCATTTAAGTCCCTCCTGCGTTTGCGGCTTTATAGTACAGTATATGTTAAAATTGTTTTTGTGTGATTATAGGTGTAAATTTCTTAAAAAAACTCTTGACTTTAGCGTGCTAAAGTGTTAATATAATAACACAATAAAATTTTACGGAGGTTTTCGTTATGAAAAAATTATTAGCACTTACCATGTCAATTTTAATGATTGCAGGCGTTTTTGCGGGCTGCGCCAATACAGCAAACAAGGCTGCTGACTATGCTCAGTCGGTTGCTAAGGCAAACATTGTTGCAGAAGCAGGCTCAGCCGGCGAAGAGCTTGCTACATCAGAAGAATTCTTTAAAGAAGCAAACTTTACCCCTGTTGATTCAATGGCAAAAGCTCTTATGGAAGTTTCGGCAGGCACAGCAGACATTGCAATTGTTGACTATGTAACATCTATCGGTTCTATCGGCGAAGGCACTGACTATGCTGATTTAAAGGTTGTAGAGGGCAAAGATTTCAGCCCTGAAGAATACGGTATCGCATTCAGAAAAGGCAGTGATGCAACTGTTGCTGTAAACGAAGCAATTGCTGCTTTAGCTGCAGACGGCACAATGGATAAAATCGGTAAAGACTACAAGCTCGATGCTCTTTTAATTAAAGACGGCAAAGCAAACGAGAGCGAAGTAGTAGAAGGTGACTTAGCTTACATAAAAGAAAAAGGCGAAATGGTTATCGGTATCACACTTTTTGCTCCTATGAACTACTATGATGACAACAAAGAGCTTATCGGCTTTGAAACAGAATTTGCAAAAGCTGTTTGCGAAAAGCTCGGTGTTAAAGCTAAGTTTGTTGAAATCAACTGGGATGCTAAAGAAGTAGAGCTCGAATCTAAGAACATCGACTGTATCTGGAACGGTATGACAATTACCGAAGAAAGACTTGCTAATATGAGCATTTCTGTTCCTTATATGCAGAACAAACAGGTAATGGTATCTAAATAATAAAAATAATAAGTCAGAAAGTATGGTTAAAGCATGAATAACGTTCAGGCGATTATATCGTCTCTTTTCGAGGGATTTTATACAAATTTTATAATATTTGTGCTGACTTTGCTTATGTCTTTGCCTTTGGGTTTAATAATTTCTTTCGGCTCAAGAATGAAATTTAAACCAATAAGGTGGCTTACAAGAACATTTGTCTGGATCATCAGAGGTACTCCTCTGATGCTCCAGCTTTTTGTTGTTATGTATGCACCGGGAATTTTGTTCGATATACCCATCCGTTCGCGTATGACAGCGGCACTAATCGCTTTTGTTATAAATTATGCCGCATATTTTTCCGAAATATTTAGGGGCGGTATCGACTCTATTTCAAAGGGTCAGTATGAGGCTTGTCAGGTACTCGGTATGACCAAGGCACAGGCATTTTTCAAAGTAGTTCTGTTTCAGGTTGTAAAACGTATTGTTGCACCCATAAGCAACGAGGTTATAACCCTTGTTAAAGATACCTCTTTGGCAAGAGTTATAAGCGTTGCCGAAATTATTATGTGTGCCGAAAGATTTACAAAGCAGGGATTAATCTGGCCTTTATTCTCAACAGGTCTTTACTTCCTTGTGTTTAACGGTCTTTTAACAATTATGTTCAGCCGCATAGAGAAAAAGCTAGATTACTTTGAGTAAAGAGGTGCAAACGTGAGAATATTAGAAGTAAAAGACCTTTATAAAAGCTTTGGCAAAACCGAGGTTTTAAAGGGTGTTAATTTTTCGATGGACGAGGGCGAGGTTATTTCGATCATCGGTTCATCGGGCAGCGGAAAAACTACTCTTTTAAGATGCATAAACTTCTTAGAAAGAGCTGATACAGGCAAAATTATGCTAGATGGCGATGTGCTTTTTGACGGTGACAGCGATAACAAGGCATCGGCAAAAGAAATTAGAGCAAAACAGCTTAATTTCGGTTTGGTTTTTCAGGATTTTAACCTTTTTCCGCAATATAACGTTTTAGACAACGTAATGCTCGCTCCATCTCTTTTGGCAAAGGAGCGACCTGATTTTAAAGAAAACAAAAAAGAAATTTTAGACGAAATCCGTCAAAATGCCGAGGCAATTTTAGCTCGTGTAGGCTTGTCTGATAAGCTAGAGAGCTATCCGTGTCAGCTGTCGGGCGGACAAAAGCAAAGGGTATCTATCGCTCGTGCTTTAGCTCTTCGCCCCCGCGTTTTATTCTTTGACGAGCCTACATCTGCGCTCGATCCTGAGCTTACGGGCGAAATATTAAAGGTTATAAAACAGCTTGCAGCAGAAAAAATAACTATGGTTATTGTTACACACGAAATTGACTTTGCAAAAGCAGTAAGCGATAAAATAATCTTTATGTCAGAGGGTGTTGTTGCCGAAATGGGAACTCCCGAACAGGTAATTGATAACCCGAGAAACGAAAGAACACAGGCATTTTTATCAAAAATGTTTGAATAAACAAATTTAAAAGGAGCGGCGTATGAAGCATTCGGACAAAAATGATATATCTGAATTAATAAATGCAATATTATCTTTAGAAAACGCAGACGAATGCGCCCGTTTTCTTGAAGATTTGTGTACACATAAAGAAATCGACTCGATGGTTCAGAGGCTGTGTGTTGCAAGACTGTTAAAAGAGGGCAAAACCTTTCAGGATATTGTCGATAAAACAGGAGCATCAACCGCAACCATCTCGAGAGTTAACCGATGCCTTTTGTACGGCAACGGCGGATATGATTCGGTACTGTCAAAATAAATCAAATAATAAGCACGTCTAATTGGCGAACATCACCATTAGACGTGCTTTTATTATTTTATAAACAAAACAGAAAACACACCAAGTATAATTCCGGCGAACTGTATAATACTAAATGAATCTTTAAAATATAATTTTGAAACCGTTACATTAAAAAGCATCGACAACATGGTTATAACAGGAAACATAACTGATGCATCCACCCTCGACGAAAGCAAAAGTGTAATATAATTGCCTAATCCCATAAGTATTCCTGCCAAAAGCGCATATTTTGTTGTTCCGCTTTTTTTGTCAGTATATTTTTTACCCATTGATATTACAAAAAACATTATAAATGTTAAAAGTAATGAACAAATCATAAATTCGTTGCAAAAGCTTGCAGGATATAGTGTCTGGTGCATTTTTTGAACAACAGAGCATATTCCGTTGCTCAAAAACGTAGTCAACACATACACAAGCCAGCACTTGTTTATTTTTAAATCCTCTTTTTGCCGATTAAGCAAATACATTGAGAGTAAAAGGAAGATAAATCCCAATATTTTTATAAAATTTACACTTTCGTTTAAAAATATTATACCAAACAAACAAGGTATAACTACTGAATACGATACAATCAACGATGATAATGCCATTGAACCGCTCGATAGAGCCTTGTATCCGAAAAGAGTACTGAAAAAAGTGCTAATCCGTACACAGATGAAAACACGACTGTGGGCATATGAAATTGCAGCTTATAAAAAGAAAAAAGCAAAAAAAGTAATAAAGATGCGCTTATCTTCCAGGCATTAAATCTCATTGATGATGCCTCGTCGTTTTTTGTTGATGCGATTTTTGTAAATACAGACTGTCCGACAACGCAAAGGCTTATAACACCTGCAAATATACCAAACATAAATAAATTCCTTCTTTCAACAATTTTATAAAACTGATTATAAAAAGTGTTTAAAATATAATTCAAATTATTATTGTGTGTTTGATGTGCAATTTGCATTTTAACTGAATTTAACGGTTATTACAACCCAATAAATAGCACAAATAGTGGATTTTTTATAACTTGAAATCTGCTTTAAAAAGTGCTACAATATTGTTAAAGGGGAGATAAATGTATGTCTATTTTAAACGAAAACATCAGTATTAAAATTAAAGAGGTTTTACTTATATCGTGGGACACATTGTCAGTAAACGTTGCCGCAAGACCCTATCACGCACTGGCTTTCAGAATAGCAGGAAGTGCATCATTTTTAAGTGGCGATACTACGGCTGACACCTCACCCGGCGATATCTTTTATATGCCCGCAGGCTGCTCATACAGTGCAACGTACCAAGATAAAAACGAAATCTTAGTTATACATTTTGAATCGGATTTAAATTCAAAAATGGAAAACTTTGAACTTAATAATTCGCATCTGATTTCTATGCTGTTTCAAAAGGCATACGATATATGGAATAAAAAAGAAGAAGGATATTATTATTCTGCCCTTTCTTTAATGTGCGAAATTTTAGAAAATATTGCAATTCGGCAGACCTCTGTTTTGCACAGCGAAACATTAAAGACCTTTGAAAAAGCGATTGCATATATGGAAGAAAATTATCTTTTATACGATTTTTCTATAGAAAAGATGGTTTCGATTGCCTGTATGTCTAACACATATTTTCGCAAGCTTTTTGCTGCAAAA
Source organism: Clostridia bacterium (assembly GCA_045595745.1). Taxonomy (GTDB): domain Bacteria; phylum Bacillota; class Clostridia; order UBA1381; family UBA9506; genus RGIG1666. The sequence continues at coordinate 12,116 of JAZOBB010000090.1, forward strand.
TTCGGAACAACACCTGCTAAATACATAACTTCAAAAAAATTGATTTATGCCGATAATCTCTTAGCGTCAGGAAAATACTCAGTAAAACAAGCGGCAGAAATGTCAGGCTTTTGGGATGTAAAATACTTTAGCCGTGTTGTAAAAAAGGAATACGGAACTTCGCCGTCAAAATTGTATTGTCATATTATAGAGTAAACAAAAGGGTTAAACGCTTACGTTTAACCCTTTTGTTATTATAAACCCGGTCC
>JAZOBB010000091.1:0-7028 GCA_045595745.1 Clostridia bacterium
TACCCCCTTTTAAAACTTTTATTGCGGAATAACATCTATCATAACATATTCAACCAAAGCCGCTTTTTTGGTTCTTATTTCTGCATAAATTATATCTGCAAAATTCTTTGTTATATCAAACACATAGCACTCTTTTTCATAGATTTTTTCATGTAATCTTTTAGTTCCTGAACAATTGCACTCTGCGCTGTTTGCATAAATTTCAAAATCTGATAGCGCAAGCTTTTCTTCGCTGTTTACACCTAAAACAAGCTTTACTTTTGCCTTTTCAGGAATTTTTCCGACAGGTATTTTAACAGTTTTAAATCCTGTACGACCCGTAAATTCAAGCGGTAACACAGACGACACAGTCAGGCTGCAATTAGTAAAGTCAGCGTATGTAACCACGTGACTTCTCTCTTGCTTAATTAAAGTTTCTATCCTTCCGATATTGCCGAACAAAAACGGTCTGTTTGCATCATTTCTGATAGACTCATCGTAAACATAGGTTTCAAGACCTGTTTCGTACTCTACCATATCCATATAATTATAAAGATACACAAAATCGCATCCTCGGCTTAAATTTGCCATAGCTTGACCAAATGCCATTTTAGTAGATGTAATAGCTGGTTTATGAGCTAAATATGGTCTGGTATAAAGCTGTTGACCGCATCCCAGCTTTATGTTCGTACCTCTTAAAAGCTGTTTCCAAAGCTCAATCGGCATATCAGTATCTGTTGTCTGCCATCTTGCAATGATTACTACATTGTCAATTTCGTTGCTATATTCAATAAGATTTATACCTTTTTCCAAGCACAAATTAGGCGATGACGGCAAAAGCAGCATAAGCTTAATTTTGTGTTTATATTTTTCTTCAAATTTATTTTTAACCTCTAAAACGCCTGATAAAAACTTATTTATTTCTTGTTCAAATCCAGGTTTTGTAAAAATAAAATCACGCATCATATCAAGCTCTAAGCCATATACATCGTAGCGGTCTAACATTTCTTCGATATAGGCAAGCATTCTGCTTCTTACTTTTTCATTTGAATAATCTAAGCATTTGTCAAAATATCCTGTGCCGTTACGATACGATGCTAAATGCAAATCTGGATTAGCCTCGACAAACGAGCTTTTTCTGACGTCCGTTTTTTCAGTATTTCCGTGACAGTCATTAACCCTTATCGAAATCCACGGATTTATGCCTGTTTCTTTTAATGCATCAATCCAAATTTTATACATATCTATTTTCTTTTCGCAAATAAGGTTATACGCAACTTTAGCAAACGTATTTTTAAAATCTACCTCTACCCCGTTTTCTTCGGTTGCCAGATATTTATCCGCAAAGGTTTCGAACACTTCAGACTGTGCTGTTGATATCGTGCCGTTTACATTCATGGCAAAATCAGTAACTTGTGTACCCTTAAAAGAATAAATATAATCTTTTAAAGTCTGCTCGGTAACTTCTGTTCCTGAATTATATCTTGTCATTATAAAATGTATCCAGTCTTCGTTGTAAAAAAGCATTGTGCCCTCCCGATATGGTGTTGTTTCTTTATGTTTGCAAAATGTGTGTGCGATAATTATATAATTAGGTGATAGAAAAGATGCAAGTCAATTCTACCAGGAGCAAAAATCTTTGCTTGCAAGGAGATTTTTGCGACGCCGTCAATTGACACAGCGGCTAAACGCCGCAAAAAGCCGAAAGGCTTTAGGGATTTTATAAAATAAAATCCCATTTGTGTCAATTATATCACACAATTTAAAACACTTCAACAACAAAATAAAAAAGACTTGCGTTTCGCGGCTCATATCTAATGCTAAATTTTATTAACATTTTACCACATAAAAATAACGCAGCAGTCATAAAACTGCTACGTTATAAAATTCTTGATAAACTGTGCATCAATGCTTATTACTCCTGAGCTTTTCCACCTGCAAAGCCTTGATATTCTTCCAAAAATGCCTCTGCTGTTTTTGTCATAAACACACCTATATAGTTATCGTCTCTAAAACCAAGATGTATATGTAAATTACCGAAATATTTATCTATTATCTGCACCTTTATAACAAGTTTTTCGGGCATTACCCACGCAGCTGAACAAGCACACTTATATCTGCGGTTGCCGGGCACATCCATTATGTCGTCAGAATAGCCATCTTGCGGAAATTCGCCAAAGCGATTTTCGCACATTCCAAAGCTAAGCTCTTTATCTCCCTGTGCATTTGTATAGTACAGTGTTCCACCGTTTTCATCAAAACAAAGCTTTAATTTGGTTATCCCCATAGGGTTTTTATCCATTGTAAAGGTTTTACCATTTACAGCATTTGCAATCGGCGAGCACTTGTCTCCTACCGCCGCTTGCAATTTAAGCTGAGCAGTGTAATCATCAAGCTCTTTTTTTGCCGCTGCATTTTCGGGCAATGCCTCATCACAGGCGGTGCGAACAATCATATCATAAAAATTGTCAAACACGACCTTTTTAGCATAATCCATGCCTTGATTATCTGCATTATATACAAAAACAATATCCTTATCAGGAACACAAACCGCAAACTGGCAACCCATTCCGTTAAAGAAATATGAGTTATCAAAAAGTCTCCAGAACTGATAGCCGTAGCCTTGTGAATTATACTCATTATCATTTATAAAATTGTTGTCAATCAGCTTTGAAGTTGCAGTTGTAACATAATCCTCGTTTAAAATCTGTTCGCCGTTCCATTTGCCCTTGTTCATAACAAACTGTGCCACCAAAAGCAAGTCACGCGGAGTACAAACCAAAGCCGAATCGCCCCACGAATGACCGCCGCGGCATTTAAGGCAGGTAATGCTGTCTGATACTCCTATTTTGTCAAACAGGCGACTGCGCAAATAGTCAATCAGAGTCATTCCGCTGATTCTTTCAACCAAAGCACCCAATACAAAAGAACCACTTGAATCGTATTGAAAAATCGTGCCTGCAGGTCTGGATTCGGCACTGTCATTTTCAAAATAAAAACGTACTCTGTCTGTGCATTCTGGTACAAACGGCCATTGCGCTACTTTTGCCGTGCACATCATAAGCATATTGCGCACGGTTTGTTTGCGCATATTTTCATCTTTTTGATTTTTTAATTCTTCTGCAAAATGCTGCTCCATTGTATCATCAAGCGAAAGCTTGCCCTCCTGCACTAAAAATCCGATAGCAAGCGATACAAAGCTTTTGGTTACAGAATACATACGATGTATAAAGTCCTTATCAAAAGGCTTCCAATATGCTTCGTAAAGTATTTTGCCTTTACGTGCGATGATAATGTCATGTGTGCAAAGGCGTGTATCTTCTAATTTTTTTACATAACGTAAAATATTTTCGCTTTTAATTCCTGCTGCTTCAGGTGTTGTAAACTGCATTATTCTCTCTCCTTATAAGTAAAATTCTCTCGTTCATATACTATCATATGAACGAGAGAATGTCAATTAATCGTTCTTATAAATTCTATTTTAAAACACCAGATGCACTGTCTTCATCGATGTACAAAATAAAATCAGGATGTGTTTTTAAAAGTGTTGCAGGAACAAGGTTAGTAACCTCTTTCGCTTTTAAAGTGTTTTCAACAGCCTCTGCCTTTACTTTATAAGGAACACAGGATACTATTCTTTCGCACTGCATAATCTGGTATGCTGTCATTGAAACTGCCTGTTTTGGAACATCATCGATTGTTTTAAACCAGCCCTCACCCATCTGCTGCTGTTTGCAACGCTCGTTAAGGTTTACAATTATGTATGCCTCTTTTGTATCAAAATCCGCCGGCGGGTCATTAAATGCGATGTGTGCATTTTCACCGATACCGATTAAACCGATATCAATCGGAGCTTTTCTTATTTCTTCGGTCAGTTTTGCAATGCACTCTTTGGTACCATCAACAAAATGAACAGCTTTTAAAGGAGCAACCTTGTCCACAAAACGCTCTTTTAAGTACTTTCTAAAGCTTGCGCCGTGTGTTTCGGGCAGGTCAACGTATTCATCCAAATGGAACATTTCAACGCAATCCCATTTAATGTCAGGCTCTTCTACCAATGCCTTGATTGTGTCGAACTGTGACGCACCTGTTGATAAAACAATACGTGCACTGCCTTTTTCTTTAATACAATCCTTTAAAACCTGTGCAACGTGTTTTGCTGCGCTTTTTCCTAATGCTTCGCTATCTTTACAAATTCTTATTTCCATTTTTCTTTTTCCCTTTCAATTATTTATCATCTTCAATTCCAAAATCTACAATATCTTTAGGTTTTCTTAACAACCATCCGCCACGGGTAAAGTCAGGAATCTCAACCGGATGTCCGCCGGTTCTTACCGACTGCTCACTAAGGCAGGTAATTGCCATCCAGCTTGCAGCATCATAAACATCAATAGGCATCTCTGTGTTATTTCTTACAGCATCAAAAAATGCCTTGTACATCAGCACGTCTGCACCTTCGTGACCTGCTTCAACTTCTTCCGGAGTAATGTTCTGCCAACAAGCAGGAAGATACTCATCCTCGTAATCTTTAGCTGAGTCTATATTTTCATACAGCCAGTGACCCTTTTCATAGTTTTTGCAATCTTCATAAACTATGTTGCCATCTTCTTTATAACGTCCTTTTGTTCCTATAACCGTAAATTCTCTTGTATACGGTGTCGGAAGTGATGTATCAAGCCTTAAACTGATAGTTGCTCCATCTGCGCAGGTAATAATTGTTTCTACAACATCGCCCTGCGACCATACAACATCTTTAAGATCTGAATGCTTTTCATAAGCTTTTCCGGTAACATATTCATGCATACCTCTTGCTTTTGATGCCACAGACACCAGGCTAACCATTCTGTTGCCTCGGTTAATATTTAAAATTTTAGCAACCGGACCTAAACCGTGCATCGGATAGTTGTCGCCGTTTCTGAGCATATAATTACGCATTCTGTAATGACGTAAGCCTACGCCATCTGCAATCTGATGACGGCAATCGTGCACATAAGCTGCATGGCAGTTGACTATTTCACCAAATCTGCCGTGTCTTACAAGGCTGTTTGCCAAAAGTTCATTTCTGCCGTAACAGCAGTTTTCTAAAAACATAAACGGTGTTTGAGTCTCTTCCCATGTTCTTACCAATTCCCAGCAATCATCTACACTATATGCTCCGCCAACTTCAATGGCAGTAATTTTTCCTGCCTTCATTGATGCTATTGCAAGCGGCACATGTGCTTCCCACGCTGCACATATTATAACAGCCTGAACCTCTTCATCTTTTAAAAGGTCTTTATGGTCTGTGTAGCCCCTACACTCAACCCCACTTAACTCCTTTACCTTTTCTTGCGTGGTTTTTACTCTGTCTTCATACACGTCGCAAACAGCCACAACATCAACATCATCGAAAATATTTAAAATACACTCGATCTGCCCAGGACCGCGTCTGCCTACTCCGATAAATCCTAGCTTTATTCTTTCCATTTAAATGCCTCCTTAAAAATTATTGACAGCTTAATTATATTGTGTTATTATTGTTTTGTAAAGCGATAATATTATGTTTTTCAAGATAAAATTGCATTTTCAAATCTAAATAAGTTCTCTTTATTGCGCCATAAAATGGTTAGTATAGGACAATTTTGCACTACTGTGGTATAAAATTGCAAAGGAGCGAGAATGATGCAAAAGCAAATTTTTAAACTTAAAGAACTAACAATTTCTCCTATTAAATTAGATTTATACGTACCGCCTATCGTATGGAAGGGCGACTCAGCAGGTCACATAGGTAAAAACGACCTTTTTTTCTGGGTTTTAGAGGGAGAATGTTTTTTAAATATCGATTCTGAAAGCTACATAATCCGCCCCGGGCAGCTTGCTTATCTGCCCAAGGGAAAAATGAGGGCTTATACACATGTGTCTGAACATTTTAAAATGTACGAAATGGCATTTTCAGCCAAAGCTAACGGTGAAGAGCTTATGGAGGTTTTAGGTTTAAGTGAACAGAACTTTGTTGTGGATATTCCAAATCCTGACGGAATGACAGCTTTGTTCGAGAGTTCAAACTTGATAGAGTTTACAAAAAATCCGTTGCATGATATAAAATGGTGCACAAACATAACCAGCATTATAAGTATATATGCAGAAGAAAGACGAAAGCTCTCTAATAAAAACAGCATATTTTTTAAGCCTGTTTTAAAATATATGTCAAATAACATATCAAAGCAGATGCAAACCGAAGAACTTGCAGCTTTGGTTTATATGCAACCTACATATTTTATAAAAAAATTCCGTAACGCATACGGTTTGCCTCCTATGGCGTATTTAGGACGAATGCGTATGTATAAAGCAATGGGCATGCTTGCAGGAACATCAATTCCCGTTGCAGAAATTGCACGTTCTGTGGGCATTGGCGATACCTCATATTTTGCACGTATGTTTAAAAAACATTGCGGTGTTTCTCCTACTCAATACAGAGCCGAATTTAATAAAAGCTGATTAAAATGTCGATTTTATATTAAATATTTAACCTTTTAAAATAATTTTAGAAAAAAAGATAAAAACTCTTGACAAATATTATTTTTTTTGTTATACTATAACTCGTTCTGTTGGAGAGGTGTCCGAGCGGTTTAAGGAGCTGGTCTTGAAAACCAGTGATGCGAGAGCACCGTGAGTTCGAATCTCACCCTCTCCGCCAATTTAAATATAAGCAGTTTAACTGCATCAAATATTCGGCACGGAGAAGTACTCAAGTTGGCCGAAGAGGCGCCCCTGCTAAGGGTGTAGGTCGGGAAACCGGCGCGAGGGTTCAAATCCCTCCTTCTCCGCCATAAAAGAAGTCGGATCGTAGCCATGTCGTTCTGTGAGCCAAGGAGTTGGCACAATAATTTGTCTTCCTAAGACCGCTTGGCCTCCGACTTAGATGGAGAGATTTGAACTCTCGCGCCGGTATCCCGACCTACACCCTTAGCAGGGGCGCCTCTTCGGCCAACTTGAGTACATCTCCTTATTGGCTGAAAAGTCGGATCGTAGCCATGTCGTTCTGTGTGCCAAGGAGTTGGCACAATAAT
>JAZOBB010000092.1:0-5325 GCA_045595745.1 Clostridia bacterium
TTTAGTTTTGGTATAATATATTCGTTGTTTTTATGCGAATGAAATTTGATGATGCAATTGGAGGTGCAATATATATGGCAAAGTGTGAAATTTGCGGCAAAGGTGTAACTTTCGGAATTAAGGTCAGCCACTCTCACAGAAGAAGCAACCGTACTTGGAAACCGAACATCAGAAGAGTAAAGGCAATCGTAGCCGGCACTCCTAAGACAATTTCTGTTTGTTCACGTTGTCTCCGTTCCGATAAGGTAACAAGAGCCTAATTAAAGAAATATAACCGCCTTATATCAGGCGGGTTTTTTCTTTTAAAAAAACAAAATCAGATTGACAAAAAGGATCAGATATGATAAAATCAATGCAAACGATTGCACTGGAGGGAAGGGTATGCCGGTTACATTAAAAGATATAGCAAAAACAACCGGTGTGTCGGTTTCGACTGTGTCAAGAGTTTTAAGCGGAGATAAGGCAATAAGTGCTCAAACGCAAAAAAATGTACGAAAAGCAGCTAAAAAAATGGGATACAGAGTTAACACCGTTGCGCGAAGTCTTAAAATGAATCGTACATATACAGTTGGATTTGTGTGCCCCGAAATAACAAACGAATTTTTTATGAAAATAGCAAAAGGGGTAGAGCAGGAGCTAAAACAAAGCGGCTACAGTGTTATAATTTGTACATCAAACGAAAATGTAGAAGACGAGGCACGAAGTCTGCGTATCCTGCGCGAAAAATGTGTTGACGGAATGATAATTATTCCCTGTTCAAACGAGGGCAAGCATATAAAAGAACTGTGCGGAGACAGTTGTCCTGCTGTTTTGGCAGACCGACTTGTTGATGACTTTAAAACCGATGCTGTTTTGGTTAACAACGAGGCGGCAAGTTTTTCATTGGTTGACGGTCTTATTAAAAAGGGTAAAAAACGCATAGCATTTTTAGGCGGTAATGAGCTTATTACCTCAGCAAAAGAACGTTTTTCAGGGTATTTAAAAGCTTTAAAAGAAAATAACATATCTGTAGAGCCTGATTTAATCCGTTTTGGTGATTTTTATCTTCAGAGCGGATATGATATAATGAAAGAGTTTTGCGAGATGGAAAATCCGCCGAAAGAGTTTTTTATTTCGAACTACTTTATGCAGGTCGGAGCAGAGCGATATCTTCAGGAATATCAAAAAGACAAAGAGGGAAAGCTTACAATTGTCGGCTTTGATAATATGGATGCATCGCCTTTATTTCGCTTTACCGAACGCACAGCGGTGCAGCCTATGGTTGCAATCGGTACAGAGGCAGCAAGACTTTTGCGTCGCAGAATAGAAGGGGATAAAGAATCGTTCCCGTTAATCAGCAGATTTGACGTTGAATGGAATGACGGCAATTAAAAGTAAATAAAAGAGGAAAATCCTCTTTTATTTTTAAAATTTATGCAATCGTTTGCATAGAGAAAAGTAAAAAAATAATTAATATATTAAGGAGGAAAACAATATGGCAAAAAGCAGATTGATAGGCGATTATCCGGTTATCGGAATCCGCCCCCACAATTGACGGAAGAAGAGGTGTACTTAAGGTAAGAGAATCATTAGAGGTTCAGACAATGAATATGGCAAAAGCGGCAGCAGAGCTAATTTCATCTAACCTTAAATATTCAAACGGCGAGCCTGTAAAGGTTGTTATTGCAGATACTACAATCGGAAGAGTAGCCGAGGCTGCAGCTTGTGCAGATAAATTCAAAAAAGCAGGTGTTGACATCACCTTAACAGTTACTCCGTGCTGGTGCTATGGCTCAGAGACTATGGATATGGACCCAATGACAATTAAAGGTGTTTGGGGATTTAACGGAACAGAACGCCCGGGTGCTGTATATCTGGCAGCGGTTTTAGCAAGCCACGCACAAAAGGGCTTGCCTGCGTTTGGTATTTATGGTCACGATGTTCAGGATATGACAGATACATCAATTCCTGAAGATGTACAGGAAAAAATCCTGCGTTTTGCTCGCGCAGCTGTTGCAGCAGCAACTATGAGAGGTAAGTCATATCTTCAGATTGGCTCTGTATGTATGGGTATCGGCGGCTCTATAATTGACCCTGCATTTATCGAAGAATATCTCGGTATGCGAGTTGAATCTGTTGACGAGGTAGAAATTATCAGAAGAATGTCAGAGGGCATTTATGACGAGGCGGAATATCAGAAGGCTTTAGCCTGGGCTAAAGAAAAATGCAATATCGGCTTTGATAAAAACCCTGTTGACTTGCAGATTAGTGCAGAAGAAAAAGAAGAGCAGTTTGCATTTGTTGTTAAAATGATGTGTATTATAAAAGACCTTATGAACGGAAATCCGAATCTGCCTGAGGGCTGCGAAGAAGAAATGGTTGGTCACAACGCAATCGCGGCAGGATTTCAGGGTCAAAGACAGTGGACAGACTTCTATCCTAACTGCGACTTCCCCGAGGCTATGCTTAACACATCTTTTGACTGGAACGGTGCAAGAGAGCCATATATTTTAGCAACAGAAAACGATGTATTAAACGGCATTGGTATGCTGTTCGGAAAGCTCCTTACAAACCGTGCACAGATGTTTGCCGATGTAAGAACATATTGGAGCGGTGATGCTGTAAAAAGAGCTGCAGGATACGAAATTGAGGGAAAAGCCAAAGAGTCAGACGGATTTATTCACTTAATCAACTCGGGTGCTTGCTGTTTAGATGCCTGCGGTGAAGTAAAAGACGAGAACGGCAACGGTGTTATGAAACCGTGGTATGATATAACAAAAGAAGACGAAGATGCTATTATGGCAGCTACCACTTGGAATATGGCTGACCTCGGATACTTCCGTGGCGGCGGATATTCTTCCAGATTCTTAACCAGAGCAGAAATGCCTGTAACAATGGTAAGACTTAACCTTGTAAAAGGCTTAGGTCCGGTTTTACAGCTTGCAGAAGGATGGACAGTTAATCTTCCTGACGAAGTTTCAGATATTCTCTGGAAGAGAACAGACTACACATGGCCGTGTACATGGTTTGCTCCCAGATGCACAGGCGAGGGCGCATTCAAAACCGCTTATGACGTAATGAATAACTGGGGTGCTAACCACGGCGCAATCAGCTACGGTCATATTGGTGCAGACCTTATTACACTTTGTTCAATTTTAAGAATTCCGGTTTCTATGCATAACGTTCCTGAAGAAAAAATCTTCAGACCGGCAAGCTGGAATGCTTTTGGTATGGATAAAGAGGGTCAGGATTACAGAGCTTGTCAGGCATATGGTCCTACATACAAAACAGTTAAATAATTAAAGAATTATCAAAAGGATGTAAAAGAACTATGTTTTTTACATCCTTTTTCATAATATTTGATAAGTTTTCAGTAAAAAAAGTAATTTACATATTAAAAAAATGTAGTATAATATTCATAAGAGGTGATCAATATGAATATAGCATTTGCAGGATTTCGTCACGGACACATACTGGGTCTTTATTTTACTGCGACGGATTCGAACGAAGTTAACATTAAAGGTTGCTTTGAGGAAAATGATGAAGAAAGAGAAAAAATGGCAGACACTTATAAGATAGATTTTAATTATTCTACTTATGAAGAAATGCTTTCAGATGATAGCATAGATATAATTGCAATCGGAGATTATTTTGCAAAACGTGGTAAAATGGCAATTGAGGCATTAAAGGCTGGGAAGCACGTTATCTGCGACAAACCAATCTGTACGTCACTTGATGAGCTTTCAGAAATTGAAAAGCTGTCGGCTGAAAAAAATCTTAAGGTAGCATGTATGCTAGACTTAAGATATATGGCGCAGACCGAAAGAGTTAAAGAATTAATTTCACAGGGTGAAATAGGCGAGATTGTTAATATATCTTTTACCGGTCAGCATTGCCTTGATTATGGCAATCGTGCTGCGTGGTATTTTGAAAAGGGCAAACATGGCGGAACGATAAACGACATTGCAATTCATGGTATTGACCTTGTACGTTATATAACAGGCAAAAATCTGACTAAAATAGACTGTGCTAAGGTTTGGAACGCATTTGCAACAAAAGAGCCTGATTTTAAAGATTGCGGACAGTTTATGGTCGAAATGGAAGATGTATCAGTTATGGCAGATGTTTCTTATGCGGCACCGAAATGCAATAAAACACTTCCTACATACTGGGACTTATATTTCTGGGGTAAAGACGGTATGATTAACTTTAAACGTGCAGAAAAAGCTATTCATTTATATAATAATGGTGAAGAAAAAATTATTGACTGTGAAGATGGCGGTTCTAAATATCTGCACGATTTTATTGTCGAAATAAAGGGTGAGGGCATAGGTACCAATACCAAAGAAACATTAGAATCGCAAAGACAAGTGTTGATGATTCAGCAGGAGGCAGACAAATGTTAAGAGTCGGTATTATCGGTGTGGGACATATGGGGGCAAAACACTTAGAAAACTTTTTAAACGGCAAGATAAAAAATGCAAAAATTACTGCTCTTTGTGATGCCAACGAAGAAAATATAAACAGGTATAAAGATAAATTAAACGGCGAGGTAAAATACTTTAAAAATCCAAGTGACTTAATAAACTCAGGAATGGTTGACGGAGTTATAATTGCTACTCCGCATTATGACCACCCCATATTGTCTAAAGAGGCTTTTAATGCGGGGCTTCACGTTTTTTGCGAAAAACCTGCAGGGGTTTATACAAAAAACGTAAAAGAAATGAACGAAACGGCCCTAAAAAGCGGTAAAGTTTTTCAAATGAATTTTGTTATGAGAGATTTTGACCGCTTTAAAAAAATTAAAGAAATGATAGATTCGGGCAAGCTTGGCGAAATTAAAAGATTTGTGTGGATTTTAACAGACTGGTATCGCACACAGGCATATTATAACAGCAGTTCATGGCGAGCAACCTGGACGGGTGAAGGCGGCGGAGTTATGTTAAACCAGAATCCGCATCAGTTAGACCTTATGCAATGGATGTTCGGTATGCCTAAAAGAGTAAGAAGCTTTTGCTATTTTGGCAAGCATCGCGAAATTGAGGTTGAAGACGAGGCAACTGCATATTTTGAATATGAAAACGGTGCAGTAGGTGTCTATATGACAACGGTCGGCGAATATCCCGGTACAAACAGATTAGAAGTTTCGGGCGATAAGGGCAAGCTGGTATTTGAAAACGGCAAAATAACATTTTATAAGCTTAATATGTCTGAAAAAGAGTTCAACAAAACAACCGATACAACCTCAGGACCAATCCCAATGCAAGAGATAACTGTTGATTATGAAGAAAAGTCTGTTGATGACTGTCAGGCAGATATGATTAACAATTGGATATCGGCAATACT
>JAZOBB010000093.1:0-9435 GCA_045595745.1 Clostridia bacterium
TGGGGTTATTTATCAGGCGGCGCAGATTATGCAGGTATGACCAGTAAAAAACTGTCAGAAAATGTGTTAGAGGGTCTTATTGACGAAACTGATGCAAACGACAGAGGAGTAAAAGACGGTAAGGGACTAGCGGTTATTCACACATCACAAATGCCCGCGACACTGGTCGAGCTTGGGTTTATAACAAACGATTCTGAACGTGAAAATATGATGGATGATGAGTATCGCGAAAAATTGGCAGAGGGAATAGTAAAAGGAATTTTAAAGTCTTTAAAACAAATGGGACTTTAAATAAATAAAAATTCGCTTTAGCAGTTAAAAAATGCTTGACAAGCTAACATAAAAAGGATATAATAATTAGTGCATTGTTTGGGAGATGATACCATGATGTATGATGTTTCATCGGTTTTAAAGACAGAGGGCGAGAGTCTTTCGGTCAGCGGAAAGGTTGTTTTTACTGAGAGTTCGCTTTCAGGAGCAGGTCCGTTTTTCGGTGACGATGTCTGTTTTGACGGAACAATTACCAACATCGGTAACGTTCTGGAATTTAAAGCTAATGTAAAGGGTTCGTTTAAAGTTTTGTGTGCCAGATGCACAAAAGAGCTTGACAAAACCTTTGACATTGACTTTACTGAAATGCTGGTGAATAGCACTAACGATATATCTGATAAAGATGCCGTGTTGATTTTTGAAGGTCACGAGGTGGATTTAGACGATATTATCGAAAGTAATATTTTAGTAAACCTGTCATTAAAATATCTCTGCAGCGATGACTGCAAGGGTCTCTGTCCCGTTTGTGGGGCGGATCGCAATCTCACAGACTGCTCCTGCGGGCAAGACGAGATAGACCCCAGAATGGCAGGACTTAAAAATTTGTTGATAGACGATTAGGGGGTGTAGCAAGATGGCAGTACCTAAGAGAAAAACTTCAAAAGCAAGACGCGATAAAAGAAGGGCAAATTGGAAGCTGGCGATACCGGGTATGGTTAGCTGTCCTCAGTGCGGCGAATACAAAATGCCTCATAGAGTGTGCAAAGCATGCGGTTACTACAACGGTAAAGAAGTTGTTAAAGCGCAGGCGTAATTTAGTTTGCTTTGATTCAAGTAGAGAAGGCAGTTTGTGTCTTCTCTATTTTTGTATATGTTAGTTTTTTGTCAAAAGGGCGGTGAATTCATGAAATACTGTGCGTTGGTTGATAGTGTAGATTCAGGCAGTATCGCAGAGGAAATAGGAATTGAGCAGGGCGATATTATATGCCAGATTAACGGAACGGATATAAAAGACTATTTAGATTATAAGTTTTTATCATCTGATACAGAAATAGTGCTCACTGTTAAAAAAACGAACGGTGAAATCATTGAATTCGAGATAGAAAATGACTATATCGAGGACTTGGGAATAAACTTTAAAAATATGCTTTTTGACAGCCCTAAAAGCTGTGCAAATCGCTGTGTTTTCTGCTTTATCGACCAGCTTCCTAAGGGTATGAGAAAGTCTTTATATTTTAAAGATGACGATTCACGTCTGTCATTTTTATACGGTAATTATGTAACCTTTACCAATATGAAAGAAGAAGACATAAAAAGACTTATCAGATACCGCATATCGCCTGTTAACATATCAGTTCACACAACAAATCTTGACTTGCGTGAGAAAATGCTTCATAATAAAAATGCACGCAATGTGTTACAATATAGTAGAATGCTTAAAGAAAACAACATTAATATGAATATGCAAATAGTTCTTTGCAAAGATATTAATGACGGTGCTGAGCTTGACAAAAGCTTTGCCGATATGGCAGAATTTGTGCCCGAGCTTGTAAGTGTGTCGGTTGTTCCGGTGGGAATTACGGCTCACAGAGAAGGGCTTTATCCGCTCGAGCCATTCGGGCCTGAGGATTGCAAAAAGGTAATAAAGCAGATAGAAGGCTGGCAAAATAAGTTTAAAGAAAAGTTCGGAACAAGGCTTGTTTATGCAAGCGACGAGTTTTATCTTATAGCAGGAGAGCCAATCCCTAAAGCCGAGGCATATGAGGACTTTCCACAGATTGAAAACGGTGTGGGAATGCTTGCAAGCTTTAAAGAAGAGCTTTTAGATGCCTTAAAGTGCGATATAAAGCAAGGGGAAACTTTAAAAACCGTCGTTGCAACGGGTGAGCTTGTTTATCCGTTTATGAAAGAAATGGTTAAAAAAATAACAGAAAAATATTCGGTAGATGTTACCGTTATTCCTATAAAAAATGAATTCTTTGGCGGAAAAGTATCGGTTTCGGGTCTTATCTGCGGCAAGGATTTAATAAATCAGCTAAAAGATATAAAAATGGAACGTTTATTGTTTACATGTTCGATGCTTAAAGCTGATGAAGATTTATTTTTAGATGACATAACACTTTCTGATTTGGAAAAAAGCCTTGACGTTAAGGCTATTCCTGTCGAAAATGACGGACTTGCCTTTTTAAAGGCTGTTTTAAATGCAAGAAATGAGGAGAACATATGACAAACGCAGTTGTAGCTATCGTTGGCAGACCTAATGTTGGTAAATCGACGCTGTTTAACAAAATTGTGGGCGAAAGAATTTCTATTGTTGACGATACCCCGGGTGTTACACGTGACCGTATTTATCACGAGGCAGAGTGGTGCGGACACAAATTCCGTCTTATTGATACAGGTGGTATTGAGCCTAAAAACGATGATGTTATTTTAAAAGGAATGAGACTTCAGGCAGAACTGGCAATTGACCATGCCGATGTTATAATATTTATGGTAAATGTTTTAGACGGAATGGTTGCGGCAGATTCAGATGTTGCCACGATGCTCAGAAAAGCAGGCAAACCCGTTGTTGTTGCGGCAAATAAGGTGGATAACATAGGTCAGCCGCCAATGGAGCTTTATGAGTTTTATAATCTCGGCTTGGGTGACCCGATGCCTATTTCGTCAATTCACGGTCTTGGTGTGGGTGATTTGCTTGATGAGGTTGTAAAATCATTACCTGAAGAATCAGACACAGCCGAAGACGAAGACACTCTGCGTGTTGCGGTTGTTGGCAGACCAAATGCGGGAAAATCGTCACTCATAAATAAAATTTTAGGCGAAGAACGTGTTATAGTAAGTGATATTGCAGGCACAACACGTGATGCAATTGATACACGATTTGAAAAAGACGGTGTAGCATATACCTTGGTAGATACCGCAGGAATGCGAAAACGCGGCAAAATCGACGATATGATTGAACGCTACAGTGTTATCCGTTCGCTTGCAGCGGTTGACCGTGCGGATGTTTGCATTATAGTAATTGATGCAACTCAAGGTGTAACCGAGCAGGATTCTAAAATTGCAGGTTATGCACACGATCAGGGCAAAGCCTCAATTATTGCGGTTAATAAATGGGATTTAGTCGAAAAAGACACCAACACAATGAAACATTTTAGGGATAGTGTGTTAGAGGGTCTGCCGTTTATGATGTATGCACCCGTTCACTTTATTTCGGCACTTACGGGTCAAAGAGTAGAGCGTTTGTTTGAGCTTGTAAAATATGTGCACGAGCAAAACTCTATGCGAATTAAAACAGGTATGCTAAACGATGTATTAAACGAGGCTACAAGCAAGGTACAACCGCCGTCGGATAAGGGCAAAAGACTTAAAATTTATTATATGACACAGCCGTCAACCTGCCCGCCGACCTTTGTTGTATTTGTAAATAATAAAGACCTTATGCATTTTTCGTATCTGCGTTATTTAGAAAATCAAATACGAGGTGTTTTCGGATTAGAGGGCACACCCGTAAAATTTATTATTCGCGAACGCGGAGATACGGGAAAAGAGTAAAGGAGGAAAAATTATGGCATATATAATTTTGGCTGCAAGCTTAATTATAGGATATTTAATCGGAAGTATCAATACATCGGTTATTGTCGGCAAGTTTTTTGGCATAGATATAAGAAAAAAGGGCAGCGGTAACGCAGGTGCTACAAACACATTAAGAACCTTGGGAACAAAAGCGGCTGTTATTGTGCTTTTGGGCGATGCCTTAAAAACAGTTATATCAATTTTAATTGTAAAGTTTATTGCAATCAGTATTTTTAAAGATGAGCAATATTTTATACTTTATGCTCAGTATTTAGCAGGCTTAGGAGCTGTATTGGGTCATAATTTCCCCGTTTATTTCGGATTTAAGGGTGGTAAGGGCATAGTTACATCTATTTCGTGCATTTTTATGCTCGACTGGAAAATAGGACTTATTATATTTGTTGTGGGTCTGTCATTAATGATTATTACCCGCTATGTATCGCTTGGTTCGATTACAGGTTCAATATTGTATCCTGTGCTTGTAATAGCATTTAATTTTAACAACAAAGAAGAATATGTGCCGTATTATATTGCATTATCAATTGTAGTAGGTGGTCTTGCGGTTTACCGTCATCGTGCAAATTTTGTAAGACTTATAAAAGGAACAGAATCAAAAGTAGGCAGTAAAAAATAAAATTTTAACATCATACCGGAGGGCTTAGCAATGAAAAAAACAGTTGCAGTAATTGGTTCAGGCGGCTGGGGTACAGCAATAAGCACCCTGCTTGTTCGATGCGGATACAATGTAAATCTTTGGTCATATTTAAAAGAAGAGACCGAACGGCTGTCGCGTGATAAAGAAAATAAGGCGTTTTTGCCCGGAATTATGTTAGATGATGCCATACATTTTACAAATAGCTTAGAAGAAGCGGTTAAAGATTGCGAATTTATAGTTTTTGTAACACCGTCAAAAGCGGTCAGACAAACAGCGGCGGCGCTGGCGCCATTTGTTCCTGAAGGCAAGATTATAGTTAACGCATCAAAGGGCTTAGACCAGGATAGCTTAAAGCGTTTGTCCGTCACCATAAAGGAAGAGATACCTCAGGCAGAGGTTGCTGTAATGTCGGGTCCTTCTCACGCAGAAGAGGTTGCACGCGGTATACCTACAACCAATGTTGTTGCGGCACGTACATTAGAGGTCGCAGAATTTGTGCAGGACGCGATGATGTGCGACAACTTCAGAATATATACAAGCCTAGATATGGCTGGTGTTGAGCTTGGCGGAGCACTTAAAAATGTTATTGCTCTTTGTGCGGGTGTTCTTGATGGCTTAGGACTCGGAGATAACACAAAGGCGGCACTTATGACCCGCGGAATGACCGAGATTGCCCGATTGGGCGTTGCTTGCGGTGCTCAAGTAGCAACCTTTAGCGGTCTTTCGGGAATGGGCGATTTAATTGTAACCTGTACAAGTATGCACTCAAGAAACCGCCGTGCAGGGATTTTAATAGGTCAGGGAGTATCTCCCGACGAGGCGATGAAGCAGGTTAATATGGTCGTCGAGGGTGTTTACACAACCAAGGCGGCATATAAGCTGGCCCGGAAAATGAATGTTGAAATGCCTATTGTTGAAGAGGCATATGGTGTTTTGTTCGAGGGAAAAAACGTTAAAGATTCTGTTGGTAACCTTATGGGCAGAGATAAAAAGCACGAAAACGAAAATGTATTTAAATTCATTTTATAGGAGGTGACTGTCTTGTTAAAGGGGTTTTTCGGCAAATGGAAAAAGAAAGATGATGAGGTTTTAAAAGAACAAGAGGCAGTCGAAGAAGAAAAAGAAAATGAAGAAATTGAAGACGAGCCAATAGAGGAAATATCCGAAACGGTAAAAGAGTATGAAAAGCCTGAAATTGAAATATCGGTTGTATCAGAAATCAACGAGAAATCTGAACAGACAGAGCCGGAGCTTGAAAAAGCTGAAGAAGAGCCGATAGAAGAAGTTGTTGCTTCTAAAGAGATTAGCGAAGAAGAAACAGAAGAAATTACTGCGCAAGAGACTGTAGAAAGCATTGAAGAAGAGGCTGACGAAGCTCTGAAAGCAGAAGAAAGCAAAGGCTTTTTTGCACGTTTAAAAGAGGGTCTTAATAAAACCCGCACAGCAATTTCGGGAACTATTGACAATGTTCTTTCAACGTTCCGCACCGTAGATGAAGAGCTTTTTGAAGAGCTTGAAGAGGCATTAATAATGGCAGACATCGGTGTTGATACATCTCTTTTTATAATTGACGAATTAAGAAAAAGAGCAAAAGAACAGTCAATTTCTGAAGTGGGTCAGTTAAAGGGTGTATTAAAAGAAATTATAACGGAAATACTTATAAATCAAGAAAGTAGAATTGATACATCAAAAAAACCTACGGTTATTATGGTAATTGGTGTAAATGGTGTCGGTAAAACGACATCTATCGGCAAAATGGCAGCAAAATACAGCCGCGAGGGCAAAAAAGTTATCTTGGCGGCGGCAGACACCTTCCGTGCGGCGGCTATTGACCAGCTAGCTATATGGGCAGAAAGAGCAGGGGTCGACATCGTTCGTCATCAGGAAGGCTCAGACCCGTCTGCAGTAGTATTTGATGCAATTGCTGCGGCAAAGGCTCGAAATGCTGATATTGTAATCTGCGACACAGCGGGCAGACTTCATAACAAGAAAAATCTTATGGATGAGCTTAAGAAAACTGCTCGTGTTATCGAGAGAGAAACCGGTCACTCTGATAACGAGGTGCTGTTGGTGTTAGATGGCTCAACGGGTCAGAATGCGCTTATTCAGGCACGAGAGTTTGCATCGGTTGCAAACATTACGGGTGTTATTTTAACAAAACTTGACGGAACGGCAAAGGGTGGAGTTGTTATTGCTCTTTCGCGTGAGCAGAATATAGGTGTTAAGCTTATTGGTGTAGGTGAGGGCATTGATGACCTGCAAAGCTTTAATCCACATGATTTTGCTGAGGCATTGTTCCCCGAAAACGAATAAAGCTACTAAACGGAGGATTGCTTTATGAAAGATTTTTTCAACCGTTTTAACAAAAAAGAAACGAGTGATTTTGCATCAGAATATTCAAAACCGAAAAATTCCAAGCATTCAAAAGTTGTTTTGATTGCCTTTTTTGTAATATTGGTGCTTATTGCACTTTTTAAAGAAAGCTATAAATTTTTGATGGAATACTGGCAGATTAAAGAGGTAGGACCAAACTTTACCGACATTTTTATAACAAATCTGGTAAGTAAAGCAGTAACTCAGGGAATTGGCTTTGTTATACTTTTTATACTGCTTTTGGTCAATATTTTACTGATTAAAAAACTAGCAATTAATCGTATTTTTAATTTTGAACTGCTTGATAAAAAATGGCCTTATGTTCTTTTGTCAATCGTGCTGGCATTTATGGGTAGCGGAGTTTTAGGAAACGACCTTTATATTAAACTGCTTATGGCATTAAATGGCGGAGAGTTTGGAACAGTAGACCCGCTTTTTAATCAGGACATAGGATATTATATATTTACAAGACCGTTTTTAATAACCATTGTAGCCGCTCTAAAGGGAGCATTAATGCTGCAGATTGTTGCAATTGCAATTGTGTACGTTGTTCTGTTTTTAAAGCACGGTTCAAAAAATCTTAAAGATATTGTTTTAAATCATCGCGGTGCGGTTGTTCATATAGCAATCAATCTTTTGGTATATTTTGCGCTTTCGGCATTAACATATAAGTTTACTGCAGAAAATGTTATGTATTCATATTTTGGAGCGCAAAATGATATCTTCGGTGCAGGATTTATAGACGCAAACATCTGGATGAATTTCTACAGATTTATGCCGATTATTTTAGCGGCAATTATTTTGCTTGGTATTGTTTTTTTATATCGCAAAAAATATGTTTCAGCTCTGGTTGCAATAGCGGTTATTCCTGCGATATATATTTTAGTGGGGGCGGCTGCGCTTGTTATTGATACAATTGTTGTAAATCCTAACGAGCGAAATATTCAGAGCGAATACATTTCGAACAATATGCAGGCAACCCGTGATGCATATGCCTTAAATGATGTAACAGAGTATGAATTTAAAATAAATAATAATCTTACTGAGGCAGATGTTGAAGAAAATCATAATCAAATTGACAACATTCGCATAACAGATTTTCAGGCAACTCTAACCGCTTATAATCAGCTGCAGTATTTAAAGAGATATTATAATTTTAACGATATTGATATTGCACCATATACAATAGACGGAAAGCTTCACGCAGTATTTTTGGCGGCTCGTGAGCTTAACAAAGACAATATGGAAGAATCAGCGCGGTCGTATGCAAATCAGGTATTTCGCTATACACACGGCTTTGGTGTGGTTGCAAGCCCCATTAACCGAGTAACTGCAGAGGGTCAGCCGCAATTTTATATCAAGGATATTCCGCCGCAATCGACAGGCGAAATGCCCGAGATAACACAGCCAAGAATATATTATGGCGAGCTTACCAATGATTATGTAATAGTTGGTCCTAACAACAAAGAGCTTGATTATTCAGAAGGCTCGACAGATTATGAAAACAGCTTTGACGGCAACACAGGTGTTAAGCTGGACTTTTTAAAACGATTAATGTTCTCGATTTATTATAAGGATTATAAAATGCTGGTTTCGGCAAATATTAACAGCGAAAGCCGTATTTTAATTAACCGTAATATTTTAGAACGCGTAAAGCTTGTTGCACCGTTTTTTACGTACGACGCTGACCCTTATATAATAATTGATGATAACGGTGAGCTTAAATGGATAATTGACGGCTATACCACATCGGCATATTATCCTTACTCACAGCCTTACGGGAATATAAACTATATTCGTAATTCGGTCAAGGTCATAATTGATGCATACACAGGCGATATGAAGTTTTATGTAATTGATGAAAATGACCCTGTCTGTGCGGCATATAAGCAAATATATCCTACACTTTTTACAGACGAGCCGATAGATGATGCAGTAAAAAGTCATATTCGTGTACCTGAGTATATGTTTAAGGTGCAGTCTCAAATGTATCAAAGATATCATATTAAAGATTCAGGTCAGTTTTACGACAAGGCTGATGTTTGGCGTGTGTCTACCGAAAAATACGAATCTGAAGAAGTAACAATGGAGCCGTATTTTAATGTTATGCAGGTTGAAGAGGGAGCAGGCGAAGAGCTTGTTTTGGTTCTGCCGTATGTATTGGGTGATAAATATAATATGGTCGGACTTTTGGCAATGCGAACAAACGAAGACCATTACGGCGAGCTTGTTCTATATCGCTTCCCCAAGGGAGAAACGGTTTACGGACCGATGCAGATAGAAAACAAAATAGATAACGACCCCGATATTTCAAGAGAAATGACCTTGTGGGGTCAGGGCGGCTCGAGTGTAATAAGAGGAAATCTTTTGGTTATTCCGTTTAAAGATTCTCTGCTTTATGTTGAACCTGTTTATATAACATCAAAAAATAATGCATCACTTCCTGAAATGAAACGTGTTGTTGTGGCATATAAAGATTCAATTGCTATGGAAGAAAGCATTTACGATGCGGTTTATAAGGTGCTTGGTGAGGCAAAAGGAACAGCACCAATAGCTCCGCC
>JAZOBB010000094.1:0-7849 GCA_045595745.1 Clostridia bacterium
TTTTTATTCTTCTTCAATATCTGCTTCTTTTACATCGTCTTCAGTAATTTTATTATCTTTCTTTAAAGCCTTGATTTTGTCGATTCCGTCTCTTCTTATGTTTCTAACTGAAACTTTTGAGTTTTCAGCAATTTTTGAAACATCTTTAACAAGTGCTTTTCTTCTCTCTTCAGTCAAAGGAGGAAAGTTAAGTCTTATAACTTTACCATCGTTTGTAGGATTTATGCCAATATCTGATTTTTGAATTTCTTTTTCAATTTCTCTTAAAACATTTGCATCCCATGGCTGAATAAGAAGAGTTCTTGCTTCAGGAACTGAAATATTACCAAGTTGGTTTATAGGAGTAGGAGTGCCGTAATATTCGACTTTTATTTTATCTAAAATAGCAGGATTTGCTCTGCCTGCACGAATTGCAGCATAATCTGATTCTAATGCCGCAATAGCTTTATCCATTTTTGCTTTTATTTCTGTATACATAATTAAATACCGCCTTTCATCAGTTCGAAACTACTGTTCCTATTTTTTCACCGCACAAAACACGAATAATATTTTCGGGCTTGTCAAGACCAAATACCAAAATCGGAATATTATTATCCATACACAGCGAGGTTGCTGTCGAATCCATAACACCCAAGCCCTTGTTTAACACATCAATATATTTAAGTTCATCGAACTTTTTGGCATCAGGATTTAAATTCGGGTCGCTGTCATAAACACCATCAACCTTTTTAGCAAGCAAAATTGCCTCTGCATCTATTTCAGCCGCACGAAGTGCCGCGCCCGTATCGGTCGAGAAAAACGGATTACCGGTTCCGCAACCGAAAATAACTACTCTTTTTTTAGATAAATGACTTATTGCCTTTCCTCTTATATACGGCTCGGCAATCTGACGCATTTCAATTGCAGTCTGTACACGGGTTTGTACACCGGCTGCCTCTAAAGCACTCTGAAGTGCCAAGGAATTTATTACCGTAGCAAGCATTCCCATATGGTCGGCACGGGTTCTGTCCATATCTTTACCCGTTCTGCCTCTCCAGAAGTTTCCGCCGCCAACAACTACCGCAATTTCTACACCCATTTCGCTTGCCTTTTTAATTACCTGCGAAATGTCTGCCAATGTGTCTTCGTCAAGACCAAAACCACGCGGTCCTGCTAAAGCCTCACCGCTTAATTTAAGGAGTATTCTTTTAAACTTAGGTGTCATAATAGCCTCCCAATACATCTTATTATTTTATTATACAATTAATCACTTTTAATATTATATAATTTTTTTTGGTAAGATTCAAGTCTTAGGCCCATTATTTTCATAATTTTGTTTGTTTTTACTTGATTTTCGGTTTACATAATGTCAAAAATAATATTTTCTGCTGTAAAGTTATTCACATTGTCAACAGAGTTATCAACAGTTTTTTGAATTTTTTAACCGTCAATCCACACATTTCATCAAAAAAACATATAATTTTTAAGTTATTAACAGGATAAGTCGATATAACGTCGAGTTTACATAATATCTGTTAAGCTTTACGCGGCTTTATCTGTATTTTTTCTGAATACCCACAGACGATTGCCCAGAAAATTAACCGCCAAAGAAAACGGAACTGCGACTAATTTACAAAACATAACTGCAGTTTCTCCGTCCAATCTGTATGTAATACCGACAGACTCCATAATATTATTGGCAATGTTCTCTATATGCATAAAATCATAAAACAGGTTAAGGCACAAAATGGTAACTCCCATTGAAACCAAATTTACTATTACAAACTTCCACATCTCGCCTATTTGCACCTTGCCCTGCTTGCCAAAGGTCCAATATCGATTAAAAAAGTAGCTGTTTGTCATAGCAATTGCAGTAGCCAGCACCTGCGCCAGATTTTTGTCAATGTTTAAAAGACTGAAAAATACAAAAAACAAAAAATAATCAAGTGCCGTATTTAAAATGCCGATTAATCCGAACTTTATAATTTGAAAAATATTTTTTTTCATTTCATTACTTTTCTGCACTGTCATCACCTTTATCAAAGCCGAGCTTTTCACGAATTATATAAAGCGGTCTGCCCTTTGCCTCGTCATAAATTCTTCCTATATACTCACCGATAATTCCCAGCATCATTAAAATCACGCCGTTAAATATCAATGAAACCGCTAAAGTAGATGCCCATCCGGCAACTGTAGTATCGGTAAACAGACGCAGACAAATAACAACCAAAAGATATATAAAGCTTGCCGCCGCAACTAAAAATCCCACATATGTAGAAAGCTTTAACGGTTTATATGAAAATGTTGTTATTCCGTCCATAGCAAATTTAAGCATTTTTTTAAGCGGATATTTTGTTTCTCCGGCAAAACGCTCGTCACGAACATAAGTAACGGCAGTCTGACGGAAGCCAACCCAGCTTACCAATCCGCGAACATAGCGATTTTGCTCGGTTAAAGACGACATTACGTCGCAAACCTTGCGGTCGATTAAGCGAAAATCACCGGTATCAACGGGAATATCTACACTTGTCATGCTTGACAGAAGTCTGTAAAACATTTTTGCCGTAGCTTTTTTAAAGAAGGTTTCGCCCTTTCTTTTAAGACGCTGACCATATACAACGTCATAGCCTTCCTTCCATTTTTCAATCATTTCTAAGATTACCTCAGGCGGGTCTTGCAAATCCGCATCTATAACCACAACAGCCTGACCGCTTGAATTGTCCATTCCGGCTGTAATTGCTGTCTGATGACCAAAATTACGCGAAAAATTAATCAAACGCACATTTTTATCTTCTTCACAAATTTGTGCAACTATCTCGGGAGTTTTATCGCGACTGCCATCGTTTACAAAAATGAGCTCATACGACTCATTTGTTGTATCCATAACCTGCTTTAATCTTTTATAGCTTTCTTTAACAACCAGTTCTTCGTTAAAAACCGGAACAACAATAGAATATTTGATCATATCTATTCTCCTTTGCACATTTCTCTTTTGTGTAAAGCTTTAACCTTTACACCATTTCTTCCCCCGCAATTATGCGAAGAAATGCATCAAGACTATTATATCATTATTTTCGTATGTTTGCAACAATTTTCCGACTAATATATAAACATAAAAAAAGTCGAAATATTTTTAGCATTCGACACCCCGAATTGACAAGTTTTTTTAAAAGCCGGAGTTATAATTATAGCATCGGTATAACCAGGGAGGTGTGCGGTTGGAAATTAAGATATATGCAGATATTCTTTTTCTTTTAAACCTGATGTTTGACTTTTGTCTGCTGTCTTTTGCCGCCTCGCTGCTACATATTAAGCCTGCGCTTTATCGTTTAATTGCCTCCTCGGCAATAGGAGCGATATATTCACTGGCAGCATTCTTTGCAACATCGGATTTTATATCGGGCTGGTTATTTAAAACAACCACAGCCGCTGTAATGACAGGGCTTGCCTTCGGAATTAAAAATCTTCGCACTTTTTTGAAACGGCTTTGCATATTTTATCTTACCGCAATTGCTATGGGCGGAATTTGCTTTGCCACACTTTCTGCAAGCGGTATAGGAAGCCGTTTGGGTGCGGTATACTCAGGCGGTATTTTATACATAAATCTTCCGGCATATAAGCTGATTTTAGCAGGCATCATTTTATATTTTATTATGCGTATCGCTGTTTCGGCAGCAGAAAAAATCGCTTTTAAAACCTCTGCAATTTGCCGCATAAGGCTTAATGCCTTTGACGTTTCTTTAGTACTGCCTGCATTTTATGACACAGGCAATTTTTTATCAGACCCTAAAACCGCTCTGGGAGCTTGCGTTGCAGAGTGGTCAGCGGTGATGCCGTTTTTCCCCGATTGTGAATCCGTCGAAGCTGCCGCAAAAAATTATCCTGAAAGATTTAACAGCATCACGTGTAAGGTAATAGGAGGAAACACGCAGCTTTATGCTTTTTATGCAGATATATCTTCAGGCAAAGAAAACAATGCCGAGCATCGGCTTATAGCGATAACTCCGCAAAGTTTAACCAACGATAAAAAGTACTCTTTAATACTACCAAATGATTTTAAGGGAGCGAATATAAATGATGGTACATCTTTTAAAGGACATTTTAAGCATTGCAAAAATAACATATTTACAGCTTAAAAATCAACTTGTTTTTAGCGACGAACCCGAAGAAGTTTATTACATAAGCAGTGGCGAGGCTCTTCCCCCGCCGCTGACCCCTGAAGAAGAAGCTGATTTATTATCTGCACTTTCTAAGGACAGCTATAATGTAAAAAAAACTTTAGTAGAACGAAATCTGCGTCTTGTTGTGTACGTAGCCCGAAAGTTTGAAAACACCGGTATTTGCATCGAGGATTTAATTTCTATCGGCTCTATCGGTCTTATAAAGGCAATAAATTCTTTTGACACATCTAAAAACATAAAACTGGCAACATACGCATCGCGTTGTATAGAAAATGAAATTCTTATGTTTTTGCGCAAAAACCATAACATTAAAGCAGAGGTTTCAATTGATGAGCCACTAAACACCGATTGGGACGGCAATGAACTGCTTTTATCTGATGTTTTGGGTACAGACTCAGATGAAGTATGCAAAAAACTTGAAGAAGAAGTAGACAAACAGCTACTGCACTCGGCAATCGAAAAGCTAAGTCAGCGCGAACGTTCTATAATGGAGCTTCGCTTCGGCTTAGGAAACAAATCAGAAAAAACTCAAAAAGAGGTCGCCGATATGCTGGGAATATCTCAATCATATATATCCCGCCTTGAAAAACGCATTATTGCAAGACTAAAAAAAGAAATTTCAAAGATGGTATAAATAAAATATCCGCCACTTCTTTCGAAGTGACGGATATTTTATTTGCAAAAATCATTTCTTATATTTCTGTCCCTGTAAAGCTCTCTTAAATACTTTGCATCCTCTTCAATTACGCCGTTTTCAATATGCTTGTCCTTCGTATACTGCTCATACTCTCTTAATTCTGAAATAGCATGCTTCCATTCTTCCCGGCTGTGTTGCTTACCGTTTCGACAGCTGTTTGCAAAAGACAGAATATGCCACCTTTTATCCTGCGCCTTGGTTTTTTCAAAATCTCTTTTTAATTCCGAGAGCCGCTCATTAACCTCGCCGTTTATCATTTTTCCTATCCATTTAAAAAGTCTTGCCCAAGGATTTATTTTAATCGGCGCAAACTCAATTAACGTAAGTGCGCCGATCAAAATTACTTCAGGGTGTGTGGCAATTTCTTCTATTAATTTTAATACCTTTTCCACAACATTTCTCCTTTAATTTACGAGCCGTCCGTTGGGCAATTCTTTTGATATTGTGTTCCGAAATAAAATGATATTACCACCGTAAAAACCGTCAAGAACTGTTCTGGGGATATCTGTTCTTTTACAGCAAGAACAGCAAACACAAAAGCAAGCATAATTGTAACAACGCTTTTTACATCTATAAGCTTTGCCAGTTGATTTTTCACGTTAATTTCCCCCCAAGTTAAAAATTTCTTTCTCTTATAAATTGCAAGGTTTTTCGTGCCAACCAATATAGTCTTCCATCAGGATTTTGTCTCATTTCTCTTTCAAGACCTTCCATATCATTTACAATTCCACGATACGCATATTCCCACGCAATGTCGTGAATATCCGTAAGTTCTGCAATACCGCTGACTTTCTCTTGGGTTATTCCCTCAAATATTGCCTTTGCAAAATCCTCCTGCCTTGTTTTTAAAAGCCAGGCATCATCTTCGTTGTCTATAAATGCTGTTTCAATTAAGAGCGCAGGGGCAGTTGTATTTCTTAAAACAGCAAGCTCAGAGCGTGCCTTTACCCCCCTGTCAACTGTTCCCAAACGGTTTACAACAGAACTTTGAACCCTTTGTGCTGTATCCGATACATCACTTCCTATGGCATACACAAGCGTCTCTGTGCCTCGTGCCGTTTTGTCAAAGGCATTACAGTGTATGGATATGAATAGGTCAGCTCCCCAATCGTTTGACATTCTCACACGTTCGTTAAGACTTGATGCAACCGTTCCGTTACCAACATTATCGGCTACATAGCTTCGGCTCATTCTTACCTCGTGCCCTGCTGACTGCAAAAGCCCACGCAAATGATTTGCTATTTCGAAAGTAACAATTTCTTCTCTTAAACCAAAACCGCTTGCGCCTGTATCTCCGCCTGAATAATTATGTCCGGGGTCAAGAAATATTTTCATACACAGCCTCCGCTTCTTCTGTGTGCATAGCTTCTATCAATGCACTAAGCTCCGACAAATCATCTTCAGTTAAAACACCCTTTTCAAGCCAGCCTGCCGCATTTAATATGACTTGATAATCTGCCATCTTTCCAACCGCATCTTTTAATCCTTTAAAAATAAAATCACGTAACGAAAACATTATACATTACCTCCTAAAGCTATAATTGCATTTGTTAATTCTTTAAATGCCGTATTTATATCACGCACATACTCACAGCGCGACAACACATAATTGTCGTGCGAAAGAAAAGTCATTGTTTTTGATAAATTTTTTAAACCATCTATAACACCGTCTTCATCAGTTAAATATTCTGCACCATTAAACTTTTCATAAACACTTGCTTTTTCTCCAAGCTCAAGCATAGGCTTAATTTGAAGATTTTTAAAAGTATAACCTTCTTCAGCAAATATAGATATACCTTTTATTGCTTCGTTTACCTCAAACGTCACACTGCCATTATAAAGAGCACGGCCCACCGAGTTGCCATCTCCATAATAAACAGTCATACCATATGTATCTTTACTGCCGTTTGATATTCCTGAAAAAGTTAATCTGTCATTTACCCAATAATACTTCTTGTGCGGATCCATTATATAAAAATCAAAGCCTTCTTCGTTTACCGTACCGTTTAGCGTTATAACTCCATTGTCGTTAATTGTTACAGTTACACCGCCATATGTTCCCGCTCCATTATAATACGGAAAAGGAATAATATTTTTTCCGCATACAGTAATTGCTTTATCAGCAGGACTTACATAACTAACCCACTCGGTCGCTGTTGTATTTTCCTCAATTTGGACCTTTACCTCTGTGTTTTCATATACAGTTGCAGTATCCGTTCTGACAACAAGTCCTCCTGAAACTACTGATTTTTCGCTAATGGTAAAGGTTCTGGAGATTGCACTCGTTGTGTTAATATATGTCTCCCCTGTAGTTTTGTTTTGTGTATAAATATAATCATTTCCCAAACTGCCGGTTACACTTATTGTATATGTCCCAGGCTCTAATGTTACCTCAAAAAGAGAGTCTATAGATGTATTTTGTGTCGGATGACCGTTTATTTTTAGTTTCGAGCTACCAACCTCTGCCGTAATGACAACTCCGTTTTTATTAAGTTCTCGCATTGCCGCATCAGGAGCTGTTGGGTTTGGTCTAACAAAAAATAAATTTTTGCTTTTTGCCTTTAATACTAAATCATGCTCTGATTCCGAAAAATCATCGATACAAACAGAGGGGCCGAGCTTTTTGCCGTATAAGGCATTTGAAAATATGTTACGCGACGTTTTTTCGTTTTCGGCAATGTCCGTTTTGTTTTTATCAATACTTTCTTTATTTGCTTTAATTGCCTCTTCATTTGCCAATATTCTTTCATCCAGTGCCGATATAGCTTTGCTGTTAGCATTTTCCGCGGCTCGACACTCTAAATATTGCCCCTCAAGCCTTGCCAAAACAGGCTCATTGTCTTCAGATTCTAAGCCATTTTCTCCGAATCCCTCGCGAACACGAGCCGATATAACCTGAGTTGTTGCATACGAACCGTCCGGCTTTACAAGGGCGACCTCAAACTCTAAATTACCCTTTAGAGAATATGCATTGTCTGCTACATCATAATAT
>JAZOBB010000095.1:0-30050 GCA_045595745.1 Clostridia bacterium
TCAACAATACACATTGTATTTTGTAGCGACTTAAACCGCACCACACTTCCCGGTTCACAATGCGAACGAACACACTCGACCCGTGCAAACCATCGTCTTGACAGTCCGCAAATGCATATGCCGAAAACCTTATGTAAAGAGTTTAAGCTCATAGGCGAATTAAACGGTGAAGAATATGAGATTTTACATATTGCAAACAATCGAAAACGAGCTTATCATTTAAATATTAACCAAGAATTTGATAAACTTACTTTAACCCCCATTGACAGTTGGGGCGATGACAAACAAATCCCTGTCATTTCATTCGATTTTAACTAAAAGCCAATCAAACATTAAAACGAGCAGTGAATTTCACTACTCGTTTTAATGTGCTTATATAAATAATATTTTACTTAAACGTAACAACCGTAACACCCATTTCGCCCTCTCCGTAGCGACCCGCACGGTATTCTGAAACTAACGGATGGCTTTTTAAATAATCGCCTATTCCCTTTCTTAAAACACCAGTTCCTTTTCCGTGGATTATGGTTACGGTATGGAGCGATGACATTATTGCCTCATCTAAGTATTTATCTACAACCAAAAGTGCTTCTTCTAACATCATACCACGCACATCAACCTCTGTCTTTGCGGTTTTAACCTTGCCTGAGGCAACTCTGTGCGTGCTGATTGTTTTGTTTTGCTCTTTGGTTTGTTCTTTATCTTGCGCAAGGTCTGTAAGCGGAATTTTCATTTTCATTATTCCCGCCTGAACCTGCACCTTGCCTGATTTGTCAGGCATTGACAACACAGTCGCTTGTTGGTCAAGCGAAACTATTATAACCAAATCGCCGGGTTTTACGTTTTTAAGCGGCTTCCTGTTTTGATTTTTTACACCGCCATTTTTATCCTGCAGTTTTTCGCTCTGCTCTCTTAATGCCGCACGAGCCTGCTCTGCCTGCTGCATCGCATCTTTAATCGGAGCTGAGTCGCGAATAGCTCTTATTTCACGTATTATCTTTTGCGATTCTTCTTTTGCAGATTCAATAATTCTCATCGCCTCGGTTCGCGCCTCTTGCAATAGCTTTGCTCGTTTTTGCTCCATTTCTTCAGCCTCGCGACCTGCTTTATCGCGCATACTTTGAGCCGCACGTGCCATACTTTCTGCACGTTCTTTTTCTCTTTCGGCTCTTTGACGGCTTGACTCTAAGCCCGATATAACATCTTCTAGTTTTAGGCTTTCATCACTTACAAGCTCTTTTGCACGTTCTATTATGCTCTCATCAATGCCCAATCTTTTAGATATAGCAAAGGCATTACTTTTACCGGGAACACCGATTAAAAGCTTATAAGTCGGTGACAGAGTTTTTACATCAAATTCGCAGGATGCATTTTCTACCCCTTTAGTTGACAGAGCATACATTTTAAGCTCACTATAGTGTGTCGTTGCAGCGGCTCTTGCCCCGCGTGAGCGAATATACTCAAGTATGGCAATTGCCAAAGCCGCTCCCTCTGTCGGGTCGGTTCCTGCACCTAGCTCGTCAGCCAAAACAAGACTCTTATCGGTCACGCGCTTTAATATGCCGACAAGATTTACTATATGCGATGAAAATGTAGAAAGGCTTTGCTCTATGCTCTGCTCATCGCCAATGTCAGCAAATACCTCATCAAACACCGCTATTTTTGTTTCGTCTGATACACTTATATGAAGACCCGACTGAGCCATAAGCGTAAAAAGACCGAGTGTTTTTAAAGATACTGTTTTACCACCAGTATTTGGTCCTGTAATTACTAAGGTATCAAACTCATCGCCCAGCCAGATATCTACAGGCACAACTTTTTTAGGGTCTAAAAGCGGATGTCTTCCTTTTTTTATATAAATAATTCCGTCTTCGTTTAACTCCGGTTCTACTGCATTCTGACTGATTGAAAGCTTTGCCTTACAAAAAATAAAATCCAGCTCGTAAAGTGCATTTGTGTTTGTTATAATCGGCTCGCGGTATTCACTCACATAAGCAGTCAGTTCTGCTAAAATTCTGTCTATTTCTTCTTTTTCTTTACCCGATAAATCAGCAAGCTCATTCGAAAGCGAAACAACCGCCATAGGCTCGATAAAAAGTGTTGCCCCTGACGATGACGAATCGTGAACTATACCCTTTATATCTGCCTTATGCTCTGCTTTTACAGGCACAACAAACCGCTCGCCACGCATTGTTATAATTGCATCCTGCAGAGCCTTCTGGTAGTGTGTTGAAGTTATAATTCCATTTAATGTCTCGCGTATTTTGCTCTCTAAGTTCTTCATTTTACGGCGAATCTGATATAGTTCTGGTGATGCACCATCTGCAATTTCATCCTCGCTTAAAATTGCTTCATCTATTCTTGTTTCGACGGGCTTTAGCGGCTCTAATGCAGTCGCTAAAGTAAAAACAACTCCGTCTTCTAAGGCTTTATCATCTAAAATATATCCCTTTATTCTGCGTGTGGTTTTTAAAAGACGGCTTACCCCCAAAAGCTCCTTTTGGTTCATAACACCGCCACGTTGTGCCCGCATTAAAGCTGACACAACATCTGTAATTTTAAATCCGGGAGGGTTCCCTCTTCTTAAAATTACACC
Source organism: Clostridia bacterium (assembly GCA_045595745.1). Taxonomy (GTDB): domain Bacteria; phylum Bacillota; class Clostridia; order UBA1381; family UBA9506; genus RGIG1666. The sequence continues at coordinate 2,597 of JAZOBB010000095.1, forward strand.
TACCGCCTCTGTTGTTTCGGCTAAAAGCTCACGAGCCTCTCTAAGCTCGGTTTTTGGCTCTAATGCCAAAATTCGCTCTTTAACCTTTTCGTTTTCTGAATACTCGCAAAGACGTTGCAGAATTTTATCAAACTCTAAGGTTTTAAATACTTTTCGGTTCATAGTTCCTCTCCGCTGACTAACTTTTCTGATTACAAGAAAATACTGTCTGAGCCATCGTCTTCATCTTGCTCTGTTTCGGCATTTTCTAAAGACTGTGCCATTTTTCCTTCATTTTCGTCCGATGCACCAAACGAAATCGGGTCATCAGATTCAAATACACCTTCACTCACCCTTTTAATATTGACAGGCGGACGCACGCGAAGAGTCGGTGTGTCGGGAAGTGATGCCGATGTAACCTCTAAAAATACCATTTCTGTGCCTTTTGGCTCTTCGCCGCTTTCGATTTTAGCTTTTAAATTGTTTATAATTTCATCACTGACGGTAGTTAAAAAGCTGGTTGGAATTGTAAGAGCATGGTTAAGTCGCTTTAATGCATCTTCCGTTTTACCCATTTGATATTCGATTACTGCTGCATCATAATAAGCCTCACGAAAGATAGGTTCTTTTTCCATAAGTATTTGCGAAAGCTCATATGCCTTATCAAACTCACCCAATTTTGCATAGGTCTGCATTAAGTTATCAACAATAATTAAATCATCGCTGTTATAATCATATGCTTCTTTATTAAATTCAAACGCCTTTTTAATATCGCCCTGAACTAAATAGCAAAAGCCTAAGCTGCCATAAGTAGAGCTGTTTTTAAATGTTGGAAAAATCTCTTCAAGCTCTTCTATCGCCTGATAGAGTCTGCCTGTTTTCATTAAAAGCATTGCATATGTTGCTTTTATTTGAGCTTTTTCAATAGGTTTTTGCGAACGAAATGCCAGCATTTGTTTCAAAACCTCTTCGCATTTTCCTACCCTTCCCTCACGTAAAAGATAGTATGCGTATGTGTTTTTCTGGTCAGTTTTCATACCCATCTTATATCCACGTTCAAACCAATCCATAGCCTTTATTTTTTTGCCTTTGGTATAATTTCGCATTGCAATAGCCATGCAAAATGCTGAGCCACGTCGGTATAAAAGAAAACCAAAAACCAAAAGTGATACCAAAATTCCGATAATAAGACTCATTTGATATGCTTTAAATGCGATATATCCGCCCACTATAACTATAATAACATCAAGCATTTTTTTACCTCTTTTCACATAAATATCACGAAATAACTCTGTAAAGCTCAGATGCGGCATCCTTGCCAGCGTGTTCAACAACATTTAAAACTTCCATTTTAGCAATTTTTTCGCCAAACTTCAGCTCTAAAATATCGCCAACCTTAACATCGTATGATGCTCTTGCAACCTTTCCGTTTACGGTAACACGTCCCTGGTCGCAGGCCTCGTTTGCAACAGTTCGACGTTTTATAATTCGTGAAACCTTTAAAAATTTATCTAAACGCATTTAATTTACCTCGCTTAAATTTTTATTTCGTATGCTGTTTTTTAAAGTATCATATATTAACTTTAAAATCAGTACACACATAACTTCTAAAATCGTTAAAATAAGACTGTTTAAGGTTTTTGATGGTACAAAATTAAGTTTTAAAGTAAGCTCAAACAACTGAATAAATATAGAATGCAGTCCTAAAATCCACATTGTATTTCTGCCTACGCAACTTAAAATTTTTGATTTGTCTAAAAGCTTTGCAAGATATATCATTGCAAAGCATCCGCTAAAAGCACTTAAGTAAAACAAAAAATAATTACCGAAAACCATAGCGTTAATATCAACATTCGGCACAGCAGAATGATTTAATGAGTTAAGCAAAAGCGATACCGAAATCATCATTAAAAACCCGATTAAAGACGGAATTTTAAAAATAAATTTCTGTACCTTTTCTGCACGTATAAGACTGCCGACAGCAAAAAATACCGCTCCGGTAAATGCAACATCAATTCCCCACGGCAATCGCATTTTTAAAACAGGATATATAAAAAATCCTATCAAAGAAAATGCAATTATAAAAATACCTTTTGCTTTTTTAGCATATTTGGCCACACCATACCACAGGCACTGCACAACAAATATGCAGGGTAAAAACCAAAGCGGAATATTGCATTTTAATCCGCTGCCTGCACCTGTTCCTTTTAGCATACCTATTATAAAATTTTCAACTGCCGTTTCATCAATTGCCATATTCCTGGTTAAATAGTAAACAGGAAATGCCAATAAATTCATAATAACATAAGGCACCAAAACACGCACTGCAAGTTTTTTTATAAGCTGAAAAAAGGACGTGTATTTTTCTGCCTTAAAAGTATATCCCGACATCAGAAAAAATATCGGTACATTTAAAAGATATACAACTTTAAGGATTGATGCATTCATCGGATTGTGTCCATACACAACCAAAAGCATTGCCAAGCCTTTTGCTGCATCAATCCAGCCAATTCTTTCTTTTTTCATAGTATCACCCAAAATAAGATGAATTTTAAACTATAAATCCAACCTTTTTATATACCTTACCCAGTACTCTATGAGCAATGTGGTTTGCCTGCTCGGCACCTTTTTTATATATTTCTTCAACATATGCCTTATCTTTTGAAAGCTGGTCAAATTTTGCTCTTATAGGCTCTAAGCTATCGGCAACAGTTTCGCCCACAGCAAGCTTAAAGTCGCCATAGCCCTTGCCAGAAAACTCAGCCTCTGCCTCTTCGATGGTTTTGCCGGTAACTGCACAGTATATATCCAAAAGATTAGAAATACCGGGTTTGTCCGGGCTTTTTCTTATCTCGTTATCAGAATCGGTTACTGCACGTTTAAACTTGCGAATAGTATCGTCCTTTGTTTCGAGCAGCTTTATAAATCCGTTCGGATTCGGGTCAGATTTTGACATTTTGCTTTCAGGCGACTGAAGGCTCATAATACGTGCTCCCGCCTTTGGAATATATGCCTCGGGAACAGTTAAAACATCGCCGTAATGGAAATTAAAGCGGTTTGCAATATCACGTGCAAGCTCTAAATGCTGCAGCTGGTCGTTGCCTACGGGCACTAAATCAGCCTTATAAAGCAAAATATCTGCCGCCATTAAAACAGGATATGTAAATAAGCCTGCATTAATATCGTCTGCATGCTTTTTAGACTTATCCTTAAACTGTGTCATTCGTGACAGCTCGCCCATTTGAGTATTGCAGGATAACACCCACGAAAGCTGTGCGTGTGCCGGCACGTGCGACTGAATGAACAATATCGCTTTTTCGGGGTCTATTCCACACGCGATGTATTGCATTAAAAGCTCAAGACTTCTTTTTCTTAATTCTGCCGGTGTTTGACGCACGGTGATTGCGTGCATATCAACAATTGAATAGATGCAGTTATATTCATCCTGAAGATTAACCCAGTTTTTTATTGCACCTAAGTAGTTACCTAAGGTTATATCACCTGACGGCTGAACCGCAGAAAATATTGTTTTTTTTGTCTGTTCCATATATATTCTCCTAATCTAATTTACTCTTTAAAAGCTCGCCCAAAATTTTAATACCCTGCTCGATTTTATCATCGGGCATGGTTGAATAATTAAGACGCAGACAGCTTGTAGGCTTGTTTATATCGGTCATAAATGCCACACCCGGAACAAATGCCACTTTCTTTTCAATCGACTCTGCCAAAAGCTTTTGCGTATCTATTTCCTCCGGCAAAGTTACCCAAAGGAATATACCGCCCTCAGGTCTTGTCCACGACACGTTTTTAGTTGGGAAATATTTGTCCATACACTCAAGCATCCATTCGCCACGATGCTTATAAAGCAGACGTATTTTTTCAATTTGTGCATCTAAATCATAATGCTCTAAATAATAGCTTGCTATCATCTGAGAAAATACATTTGTGTGTACGTCAGTTGCCTGCTTGCCGACAACAATTTTTTCCATAATACCCTTGTCAAACACCATATACGCTAAGCGCAAACCGGGTGAAAACACCTTAGAAAATGAGCCTGCATAAATAACGTGTCCTGTGGTATCCATCGATTTAATTGTCGGAACATCCTCACCTGAGTAACGAAGCTCGCCGTATGGATTATCCTCTAAAATTATAACATTATATTTAACAGCAAGCTCAAGCATACGTTTGCGTACTTCAAGGCTCGTTGTAACCCCCGACGGATTCTGGAAAGTCGGAATTGTGTAAATCATTTTAATATTTTTATTCTCTTTAAGAGTCTTTTCAAGCTGCTCCAAATCCATTCCGTCATTATTTAATTTAACACCGTAAAGCTTTGCCTTATATGTACGGAAAGTATTTAAGCAACCGATAAAGCTGGGCTCTTCGCAAATAATACCGTCGCCCTCGTTAATCAATGCCTTTGTTGCAAGGTCTGCACTTTGTTGTGAGCCGCTAACTACAATGAGTTCGTTGTTTTGCATATCTATTCCGAATTTTTTAGTCATTCTCTCTTTAAGCTGTTCACGCAGTTTGGGATATCCCTCTGACATACTGTACTGCAGAGCCGTCGTAGGCTGTTCGGTTAAAATATTAATAGCCGCCTCTTTTATTTCTTCAGCAGGAAAGCTCTCGGGCGCAGGATTTCCTCCTGCTAATGTGATAACTCCCGGCTGAGACGCAACCTTAAAAATCTCGCGTACTGCCGATGCTTTTACCTCTAACATTCTTTCTGCAATAAGATTTGAAAAATCCATTTTTATCTCTCCTATCATACAAAATCAGTTATATAGTAACCTTGTCTATTTTATATTATAAAATCTTTTTCCGTTTTCTTTTGTTATTCGCGCCACTTCTTCAAACGATATTCCCTTTAATCGAGCGATTTCTTCGGCTACGTATCGCACACGGGAGGAGTCGTTTCGTTTGCCGCGGAACGGCTCGGGCGAAAGATACGGACAGTCTGTTTCTATCATCAGCTTGTCAAGCGGAACAGCCTTTGCCGCCTCTTTGGCTTTTGGAGCATTTTTAAAGGTAACAGGTCCTGCAAAAGACACCATCATTCCTAAAGAGGTTACCTCTTTTGCCATCTCGCTACTACCTGAATAGCAATGCATAACACCGTTATAATAACCGTGTTTTTTAAGAATCTCCAAAACATCACCGTGGGCATCGCGATCGTGGATAATATACGGCATATTAAGCTCTTTTGCTAACAAAAGCTGACGTTCAAACCATCGCTTTTGTACCTCTTTAGTCGCCCCCATATTGTGATAATCAAGACCGATTTCGCCAACAGCTACAACCTTGTCTTTTTTTAACCATTCGGTGAGCTTTTTAATTCCGTCTTCGTCAAGCTCATCTGTTGCATCGGGATGAACACCAACCGATGCATAAATAAAATCATATTTTTCTGAAAGCTCAACACTCTGTGCGCTTGATTTTAAATCTGCGCCTATATTTACAACAAGGGATACTCCCTCGTCTTTAAGCATATTTATTACTACTTCTCTGTCTTCGTCAAACCTCGCATCATCTAAATGTGCGTGTGTGTCAAATAACAACCCTTACACCTCTTTTGTTATTTATGTATCCTGACTGTAGCCCTCGTCATCGGGCAAGTCAGGCTGTGCTGCCGCCGCAACTGCCAAACGGTCGCAACGTTCGTTTTCAGGATGACCTGCGTGACCCTTAACCCAGTTAAATTCTACATTATGCTCTTCCATTAACACGAGCAAACGTTCCCACAGGTCAACGTTTAATGCCGGCTCTTTAGGAGTGCGCATCCAGCCTTTTGCCTCCCACTTATATACCCAGCCTTGATTTATTGCATCAACGACATATTTGCTGTCTGAATAAACACTTACATTACAAGGCTCTAAAAGTGCTTCAAGCCCCGCAATAACAGCCAGAATTTCCATTCGATTGTTGGTCGTTAAATTAAACCCCTGTGAAAATTCCTTTGATTTTCCTTTATATCTTAAAATAGTACCATAGCCGCCTTTTCCGGGATTTCCGCTACAAGCTCCATCGGTAAAAAGCTCAACTGTTTTTAAGCTTGGGTCAAACATTTAAAAGCTCCTTTACAGCCAGATTTACAAGCTCATCTATTACTTTATCACAATCTTCTTCAGATACAAATGCAGCCGCATTTTTATGACCGCCGCCACCAAAGTGCTGTGCCAGCTTAGATAAATCGATAATTTCACGACCTCTTAAGCTATACTTGTACCCTTTTTCTACATTGTTTTTAATCAATACTCCAACTAATACCCCATCAAGACCTACGGGCATATTAGGCAAATCTTCAATTTCTTCGTGCTTTACGCCATATTCTTCTAAAAGCTCGTCAGGACATTTTAAAACTGCAACTTTACCATCAGCCAGTTTTTCTACTCTCTCTGCCGCCGCACCCATAAAACGCAGTTTTTCAAGCTTTACTGTGTCATAAAGTCTGCGTGTAATCGCACGTGCATCTATACCTCGACGCACGATATCCGCCGCCGCCAAAAGTGTATTTTCAGTTACGTTAGAATATTTAAAATGCCCTGTATCTGTTGACAGACCGGTATAAATTCCAACCTTAACCTCCATCGGAAACTCATCTAAAACTGCATTTGCTAAAGTATGAATTATCTCAGCGGTTGCCGCCGCATTTGGCTTGCAGTAATAAAAATCTCCAAACGGCTGATTTGAAAGATGGTGGTCAATACAAATTTTAGTCTTTGAGTTCATATAAAGCTCAGCTAACTTTCCGAGTCGGCTTTCTGAGCCGCAATCGACTGCCAAAGCTGTATCAGCCGCTGTCTTTGCGTCTTCAGACCATACAAAATGACCGCTGTCTAAATAAGCATATCTTTCAGGAATCGGCTCACAAAGCCAAACCTCTGCCTTTATTCCTTTTGCCTCTAAAACTGCTTTGGACGCAAAAGCAGAACCCAGAGCGTCGCCGTCCGGGTTAATGTGGGTAAAAATAGCCACGTGCTTTGCGTCCAATAATTTTTCTATTACAATTTCAAGTTCGGATGTCACGTTAGTCCCTCCTGCCGCTTTGTGCAGCCGTTAACAACTCGTTTATGTGTGCACCGTGCTCAATAGAATGATCCAAAGCAAACTGTATTTCGGGTGTTATTCTTAAATTAAGTCTTCTGCCAACCTCACGACGAACAAATCCTGCCGCCTTTTTAAGACCAACTAAAGCTTCTTTTTGCACATTTTCGTCGCCCAAAACACTTACATAAATTTTTGCAAAACGCAAATCCTGAGTAACTTCTGCTGCAACAACACTTGTCATAAGAGGAATACGCGGGTCTTTTAATTCTCTTAAAATAGAACCCATTTCTCGCTTCATTTCTTCATTTATTCTGTTAATTCTGTTTGCTGCCAAGGCTGCTTACCTCCTTTGGATTTAGTATTCACCAAAATTTGATTTTTAACCTATTTTCGCTCAACCTCTACCATACGGAAGCATTCTACAACGTCGCCTTCTTTGATATCGTTAAAATTTTCGATATTTAAACCGCATTCATAGCCCGAATTAACCTCTTTTGCATCATCTTTAAATCTCTTTAATGATGCAAGCTCTCCCTCGTAAACTATAATGCCGTCACGAACTACACGAACCTGAGAGTTTCTGTGAATTACACCGTCTGTTACATAACAGCCGGCAATTGTTCCGACACTTGATACCTTAAAGGTTTGACGAATTTCTGCATGACCTGTAACTTCTTCTTTAAATGTAGGCTCAAGCATACCCTTCATAGCAGCTTCAATCTCTTCGATTGCAGTATAAATTACGCGGTAAAGTCTTATATCAACACCCTGACGTTCTGCCGATGCCGCAGCACCTGCATCGGGTCTAACGTTAAAGCCTACGATAATCGCACCAGATGCATAAGCAAGCATAACGTCAGATTCTCTGATCGCGCCAACACCGCCGTGAATAACCTTAACTCTTACCTCGTCATTAGACAGCTTTTCAAGCGACTGACGAACAGCCTCAACAGAGCCCTGAACGTCTGCTTTTACGATGAGTTCGAGTTCTTTCATTTCGCCTTCTTTAATGCGGTCGAATAAGTCATCTAAGGTAACAGCTGTATGTGCATTTACACGTTCGTCTTTAATCTGCTGTTTTCTATTTTCGATTACGTGTTTTGCCATTTTTTCATCTTCAACGACATAGAACAGGTCACCGCCGTCGGGAACTTCGTTAAGACCTAAAATTTCGACAGGTACAGAAGGACCTGCTTTTTTAATTCTTTTGCCTTTGTCATCGAGCATCGCACGAATGTGACCCATTGCTGTTCCGGCAACTATAGTATCGCCGATTCTCAATGTTCCGTTTTGTACAAGAACTGTAGCAACCGGTCCGCGACCCTTATCAAGCTTCGATTCAATAACCGTTCCCTTAGCTTTACGGTTCGGATTTGCCTTAAGCTCACGCATTTCGGCAACCAAAAGAACCATCTCTAAAAGTCCTTCAATATTCTGTTTCTGCTTAGCCGAAACCTCAACACAGATAGTGTCGCCGCCCCAGTCTTCAGGGATTAAATCATACTCTGTAAGCTCCTGCTTGATTTTGTCGGGATTTGCACCCTCTTTATCAATCTTGTTAATTGCAACAATTATGCTTAAGTTTGCAGCCTTGGCATGGTTAATAGCCTCAATTGTCTGAGGCATAATTCCATCATCTGCCGCAACAACCAAGATAGCAATATCTGTTACCTGTGCTCCACGGGCACGCATAGCAGTAAATGCTTCGTGACCCGGGGTATCTAAGAAAGTGATTTTTTTATCATGAATACGAACGCGGTGAGCACCAATATGCTGTGTGATTCCGCCCGCCTCGGTATCGGTTACGTTAGTTGAACGAATCGCATCTAATAGAGAGGTTTTTCCGTGGTCAACGTGACCCATTACAACAACTACGGGAGAACGTGTTTCAAGCGAACTTTCGTCATCCTCGAAGTCATCGAACAGTATGTCTTCATCTGTTAATATAATTTCTTTTTCTACAATAGCACCCAAATCTTCGGAGATTAAAGAGGCAATGTCAAAGTCGATTGTCTGGCTGATAGCCGCCATAATGCCCAACGTCATCAGCTTTTTGATTACTTCAGTTGCAGGAACTTCTAAACGTTCTGCAAGCTCACCAACAGAAATTTCGTCCGGAATCAGAACAGTTTTCTTTTCTTTTTTAACCTTTTGTTCTTTTACCGGTGCAGTTTTATTGCTGATTTTTGCGTTATCTTTTAAACGTCCGCTACCTTTTTTAAGTTTCTGCTTTTTAACGGTATCGTCTATAGCATTTGTAGGAACGAGCTCTTCAATTTTCTCGTCCTCGATTTTATTTAAATCGATCATGCTCTGACGTGTATCGACATGACGAACATTTCTCTGAACCGGTTCGGTAGTAATTTTTTCGTCATCTGCCACTTCTTTAAGCTCAAGCTTTTTCATCTTAGGACGTTCTGCCTTAGGCGGAGTTCTCTTTGGCTTTTCTTTCTTTTTAACCGGCTCTGCCTTTACCTCAACCTCAGGTTTTGCCTCGGTCTTTGGTTTTTCTTTTACTTCTTCTTTAGCCTTAGGCTCTGCCTTTTTCTCAGACTTAGAGTCAGTCTCTTTTTTTGCATCGGCAGTTTTTTTATCACTGCTTTCTGCCTTGCTTTCATCTTTAGGCTCAGCCTTTTTCTTAGCTTTTTTAACAGGCATATCAACCTTCACACCCCGGGCAAAGGGCGGAATTTTCATAGCCTTATCATAACGCTGAGTTAAGGTCTCGAAAATAATATCGAGTTCCTCCTGTTCAAGTGTGCTCATATGGTTTTTAATCGGGAAACCATACCCGTCGAGCAATGCAATTAAATCCTTTGAATTAATATCCAGTTCCTTTGCAAGCTCGTGTACTCTCACTTTAGACATATAGCTGCCACCTCCGAAAATTTAACCTGTCTCTATGTAATGCGGACTCCCGCTATTTTTAGTTTTCCGCCGTTTTTGATTCCAAAATCATTTGGGCGGTTTTTTTTGCAAAACCCTCGTCTGTAATGGCAAGCACACTGCGGTTATCTCCGCCCCCGGTTACAAGCCCCAGACTTTCTTTTGTTTCTGCTTCTAAATACTGCACATCATAGTATTTACACATTGAGGCAAACTTATCCTTTGTATTATCTGATGTATCGCTTGCCGCAATAATTAAAAGTGCTGTTCCGTTTTTTATTGCCTTTTCTGCCAAAAAAGCACCTTTTTGCACTTTTTTAGCACGATGGGCTATTCCTATAAAATGCAGCAATTTATTCAAACAGATGCCTCATTTCTTCTGATAATTTATTGTATATATCATCGGACACATTTTGCTTAAATGCCCGATTTAATTTTTTGCGTTTTATGCACTCATCAAGGCAACCGATGTTTTTACACAAATATGCACCACGTCCCTCGCTCTTGCCGGTAGTATCAAGCAATATCTGACCGTCTTTTTTTACTATACGCAGCATGGCTTGTCTTTGAAACTTTTTTCCGCAGCCGATGCATTCACGCATTGGTGTGTGCATAATGTTTACCTCCGTTTTTAATGCTATGCCTTATACTTCCGGCTTAATATCAATCTTCCAACCGGTAAGTTTTGCTGCTAATCGCGCATTCTGTCCCTCTTTACCGATTGCTAAAGAAAGCTGATGTGCCGGAACAATAACTTGTGCACTGTGACCCTCTTCATCTATTGTTGTGCTTACAACATCTGACGGTGAAAGTGATGCAGAAATAAACTCTGCCGGGTCTTCTGAATATTTTACAATATCAATTTTTTCGCCCGCAAGCTCGTCACAGATAATTTGAACTCTTGCACCCTTAGGACCTACGCAAGAGCCTAACGCATCAACGTTCGGGTCAGATGAGCAAACCGAAATTTTTGTACGCGATCCGGCTTCTCTTGCGATGGTTTTAATTTCAACAACACCATCTGCAATTTCGGGAACCTCCTGCTCGAACAGGCGGCGAACCAACCCCGGATGTGAACGAGATAAAATAATCTGCGGACTTTGTCCCACCATTTTAACTTCTGCCACATAAAATTTCATTCGTGCACCCGGAAGATACTGCTCAGTCGGCAACTGCTCGTTAAGCGGAAGATATGCTTCCATATCGCCGTAAACCTGAACGGTTACACACTTTCTGTCATATTTGGTTACTAATCCTGTAATCATTGAATTTTCGCGATTGTGATAAGCATCATAAAGATTATTTCTTTCAGCTTCTTTAATTCTTTGCACAACAACCTGCTTTGCTGTCTGTGCCGCAATTCTTCCGAAATTTCTGGGGGTTACCTCTATATTTACAACATCATCGAGTTCATAACGTTTGTCAAGCTCTCTTGCTTCTTCTAAACCGATATGAAGATTTGTATCCTCTACCTCTTCTACCACGGTTTTTTGCTGGCAAACCTTAATATCGCCATTTTCACGGTCAATTGTAACAGTAACGTTTTGTGCATGATCATAATTTTTCTTATATGCTGCAATTAAAGCAAGCTCGATAGTTTCTAAAAGGTCCTCTTTTTTCATATTTTTCTGATGTGCAAGCTCACCCAACGCAGAAATAAATTCCTGATTCATTTTGTTGTTCCCTCCAAATTTGTTCTTTTATTATATCCGAATTACAATTTGCTTAAAATATTACAGCAAGTCTTACGCTGACTGTTTTCGACAATTCGATTTCTAAATCTTTACCATCATATTCAACAGTTATAACTCCGTTTGAATATGCTTTTAATGTCGCTGTCATTTCTTTTGTTCCGCAAAGCGGAGCATATAATTTTATATCAACCTCGTGACCAATATAGCGCAAAAAGTCTGATTCTTTTTTAAGCTTTCTGTCCATTCCGGCTGAGGATACTTCTAAAACATAAACCTGCTCAATAGGGTCAACCCTGTCAAGCTCGTCTGAAAGGGCGCGGCTCACTGCCTCGCAATCGTCGATACCAACACCCTCTTGTTCTTTGTCAATATATACTCTCAGATAATATTCAGGACCTTCTTTTACAAACTCAATATCCCATATCAAAAGTCCTAATTTTTCTGTAATCGGCAACAATAATTCTTCTACGATTTGTGTTATTTTCTGATTTGCCATAGCTCCTCCATACCATCTTTAGATTTCGCGATTTTTCTAAACAAAAGGATACGGCCAAAGCCGTATCCCTTTCGAGAAGATACTCTTTTGTTACACAATCTAATTCCTTAAAGCAAGGGATTATCTGTGATTAGCAAAGCACTCACTGCAATAAACGGGTCTGTCACCCTTAGGTTCGAACGGAACCTGGCACTCCTTACCGCATTCTGCACATACTGCTGTATGCATCTCTCTGTTAGCTCTTAAGCTAGCTTTTCTAGCGGCTCTGCAGTCCTTGCAACGAGTCGGCTCATTTTCAAAGCCTTTCTCCGCATAGAATTCCTGTTCTCCGGCTGTGAATACAAATTCTGCACCACAATCCTTACAAACTAAAGTCTTGTCCTCGTACATCTTTTTTCCCTCACTTTTGATAATTAAAAAATAATTTATAGTGAAATAAAAGCAAGCCTTTATTCCTCTACACCACAAACAACAAACAAACCACAACTTACTTCCGCTCACGCAAATACTTTTCTAATTTGCGTTTAATTCGCTGGAGCGCATTGTCCACCGATTTTGCATCCTTGCCAATCAGGTCTGCTATTTTGCTGTAACTTACGCCGTTTAGATGGTATACCAATACCTTTGCTTCAAAACAGCTGAGCAATTCGCCCATACAGCTTTCAACATCGCGCATACTTTCCTCATCAATTATTAACTGTTCGGGGTCTTGCGAATGTTGGTTCTCAGTCCGGCAATTTTCGAGATATTCCGAACCCGAATCCTGTTTATTTAAAGAAACATAATTATTAAGCGGAATATGCTTTTTTCTCATTGAAGATTTAACCGCTGTAATTATATGCCTCGTGATACACAGTTCTGCAAACGTTTTAAACGTAACGCGTTTTTTAGGGTCAAAACTCTGAATTGCCTTATACAGACCTATCATTCCCTCTTGCACCACATCTTCCCGTTCTGCGCCAATTAAGTAGAATGACTTTGTCCGGACTTTAACAAAATTCTTATACTTGCGAACAAGATAGTCACAAGCTAAAGAATCACCGTTTTTAGCCCGTCTTGCAAGTTCTTCGTCCGGGATGCCAATATAAATGTTTTCCTGCAAATTATCTGCCGTTTCAGGTAACACAATGACTCCTCCCGCTAGACTACTCCAGTCTGTTTATACCATTATATGATAATAGAAGGGCAATGTCAAGTAAAATTTACAAAAAATTCACGTTTTTTTGCTATTTTTAAAAATTTTTATGTTCGAAAACCGCTTTTTGCACAAATTTTTTCATAACCCGCTCAAAATATTCAGGAACAGGAGCCGAAAATTCCATATATTCTTTTGTGCGCGGATGGATAAACCCAAGCATTTTCGCGTGCAACAACTGACCTGTTATATGTGATTGCTCTGCAATTTTATCCTTTTTAAGACCGTAAAGCGGGTCCCCGACTATATGGCAACCCATACTTGACAAGTGAACACGAATCTGATGAGTTCTGCCCGTTTCCAATTTACACGAAAGCAAAGTCGCACCGCTAAACCTCTGCAAGACCGTAAAGTGTGTAACTGCATTTCTGCCATCAAGTTCGATACCCATTTTTTTTCGGTCTTTTCTGCTGCGACCTATCGGCTTGTTAACGGTAAAATTGTCTTCTTTTACTCCCTCGTGAATTAAGCACACATATTCTCGTTTAACACTGTGCTCTTTTATTTGCTCTGCCAAAGATAAGTGCGCCTCATTATTTTTTGCAACAACTAAAATACCGCTTGTATCCTTATCTATTCTGTGAACGATTCCGGGACGAATTACACCGTTTATTGCAGATAAGCTACCTGCCGCATGGTACATAAGCGCATTAACCAGTGTGCCACTTAAGTTTCCAACTGCAGGATGCACTACCATCCCCTGAGGCTTGTTTACAACAATAATATCTTCATCTTCATATAAAATATCAAGCGGAATATTCTCCGGCTCAACAGATAAAATCTCTGCCTCAGGAACTTCTATTTTTATATTATCTCCCTCACGCAGCTTATAGTTTTTAGCAACCACCTTGCCATTTACCGTTGCATTTCCTTCTTCAATCAGCTTTTGAGCAGCTGATCGGGTCATATCTGCATTTTCAGATATAAATACATCAAGTCGTGCACCCTTAGTGTCAGCAATTAAATTCATTGCTTCTTCTCCTTTTCGTACTCTGAAAAAATCAAGTAGCAGGCTAAAATGATTGCTCCCACCACCACAAAGCAATCGGCAACATTAAAAATAGGAAAATTTATAAGGCGAAAATCTAAAAAATCTACTACATATCCTCTGAAAATTCTGTCAATAAAGTTCCCTAATGCACCGCCAATAAGTAGTGTAAGAGACAAATTAAGCCATTTGTTTTCAGGCTTATGCTTTATCATATACCAAATTACCGCAGCCAATACAACAATTGTTACTATAACAAAAAACCAAACCTGATTTTGCATTATCCCGAATGCCGCCCCGCGATTTTCGCAATAAGTAAGGTGGAAAATTCCATCAATCAGCGCGACTGTATCTACGCTAACAAGTGTTTTTAAAACAATCCATTTGGTTATCTGGTCTAATAAAAGCAATATGGCAATACCAATAAAAAATACCCCCAGCAAAGGTACTCCTCCTTAATTTAAACATAAAACACAGTAGCCGCAACTTTCGCTGCGGCTACTAAATCGAATACTCTTATTCGTAAACAATCAACGCAATAAACACAAGCGGTTCGGTGCCGTTATTACGAAGGCCGTGACCCTCTCCATCGGCAGTAAAGGTAATATCTCCGCTAGAAACAGTTACCTCTGTGCCGTTATCGTTATATGTTCCGCATCCTGACAGAATGTAATAGGTTTCGCTTTCTCCGTTATGAACGTGGAATGCTACCTCTGCACCGATTTCAAGTGTAGCCTTTGCAAATGTACGAACATTTTTAACCTGTCCGTCAAGAAGAAATTTAAGGTTGAGCTTTTTGCCCAAATCTCCTGCATCTTCAATTTCAGTTCTCATATTTTCAGGTTTTATAATCATAATCTTATGTCCCCCTTTTACATCTGCGCTGCACAACGCGCACACAGCTTTTCGTGACCGTCAACAGTACCTACTGTTTCGCTTACCATCCAGCAACGTTCACATTTTTCGCCGGGTGCGTTTTCAACCTTAACTTTTACTCCGCAGTCACCTGCATATGCATCGTCAGGAGCATCAGCAAGTGATTTAATTTTGACGGCAGATACTATAAAATATGTCATTAAATCTTCTGCAGTTTTATTTAAAAGCTCAAGCTTGTTGCCGTCTGCATACACAGTTACCTTAGCACCTAATGAGTGACCGATTACTTTACCTGCACGTGCTATTTCTAACGCCTTCGATACATCAGCCTTTACCTCTATGAGTTCATCCCACTTAGCAGCTAGAGCATCATCGTTGTATTCAGCTTTAGCCTCAGGCATCTGATTAAACACCACACTGCCCTTGTCGCTGTCAGCTGTATGCGGCATAAACTGCCAGATTTCTTCGGTTGTATAGCACAAAATAGGTGCCATCATACGACAGATTGCATCTAAAATATGATACATAACAGTCTGCGCACTGCGACGAAGTGTGCTGTCAGCTTTTTGAGTGTAGAGTCTGTCTTTTATAACATCTAAATAGAAGTTACTCATATCAACAACACAGAAGTTGTGAACAGCATGATAAATTGAGTGGAACTCATATGCACGATAGCTCTCTAAAACTCTTTCAATCAGCTTATTTAAACGCATCATTGCCCAACGGTCAAGCTCAGGCATATTCTCTATATTAACCATATCTGTGTCAGGATTAAAGTCGTGAATGTTACCTAAAATATATCTTGCGGTATTTCTGATTTTTCTGTATGCCTCTGAAAGCTGTTTTAATATTTCTGTTGAAATACGCATATCAGTTTTGTAATCAGCAGAAACAACCCAAAGTCTTAAAATATCAGCACCGTACTGATTGATAATATCGTGCGGGCTAACACCGTTACCCTTGGATTTAGACATTTTATCACCCTCGGCATCAACAATCATACCGTGAGTTATAACCTTTTTGTAAGGAGCCTCTCCCTTGGTTGCGATTGCAGTTAGAAGCGACGACTGGAACCAACCGCGATACTGGTCGTTACCCTCTAAGTATACATCAGCAGGGAATCTTAAGCCCTCTTTTACTTCTAACACAGCTGTATGAGACGAACCTGAGTCGAACCATACGTCCATAATATCTTTTTCTTTTGTAAATTCCGAGCATCCGCATTCGCATTTTGTGCCTTCAGGCAAAATGTCTTTAGCATCGGTTTCGTACCAGGCACTAGAGCCTTTTTCGCGGAACAACTCGGCAGTAGCCTTAATTGTTGCGTCGTTTATAAGCTCTTTTCCACATTCTTTACAATAGAAAATCGGAATCGGCACACCCCATGTTCTCTGTCTTGAGATACACCAGTCGCTTCTGTCACTAACCATTGCCGAAATTCTGTCTTCGCCCCACTTAGGAAGCCAAGAAACACCCTGAATCGCTTTTATTGCATCTTCTTTGATATCATCAACCGATGCAAACCACTGCTCAGTTGCACGGAACACGATAGGCTCATGACATCTCCAGCAATGAGGATATTGGTGGATAATTTCGTTTTCAGCATAAAGAGCACCTAACTCTTTTAACTTTTCAAGTATTTTAGCATTTGATTTTTCATAATAAAGACCTGCAAACTCACCTGCAAGCTCGTTTAAATATCCCTTGTCATCTACAGGGACAATAATCGGAATATCCTCATATTTCTGGCAGGCAATATAGTCTTCAACACCGTGACCCGGAGCGGTATGAACGCAACCTGTACCGGCATCTAAGGTTACGTGGTCACCCACGATAACCAAAGATTCTCTGTCAATAAACGGATGAGCACATTTCATAAGGTCAAAGTCACGACCTTTAAACTCTGCAATTGTCTCATACTCTGTAATAGAGCCAACAGCCATAACACCGTCGACAAGCTCGGTTGCAATAACAAAAGTGCCGTCTGCTGTCTTTACAAGGCTATATTCATAGTCGGGATTAACTGCAATTGCAACGTTACCAGGCAAGGTCCAGGTAGTTGTTGTCCAGATAACAAAATAGATATCTTCTAATTTTTCTCCGACATTTGCGAAAACACCGTTATCTTCAGTTACACGGAATTTAACATAAATTGAATTTGTTTTATCCTCGCTATATTCGATTTCGGCTTCTGCCAAAGCAGTTTCGCAATCAGGACACCAGTAAATAGGCTTTAAGCCTTTATAGATATAACCCTTTTTAGCCATTTCTCCGAATATTTCAATCTGCTTTGCTTCGAATTCGGGTGCAAGTGTCAGATATGAATTATCCCAATCTCCTAATGAACCGATACGTTTAATCTGATTTTTCTGGTTCTCAACATATTGGAGAGCAAAATCCTTACATACCTCACGGAATTTAACGATACCAACTTCGTTTCTGTTAATACCCAGCTTTTTAATAGCCTGACGTTCAATCGGCAGACCGTGGGTATCCCAGCCGTGAATATAAGGAGCTTTAAAGCCATCCATATTCTTAAATCTGGTTATAATATCTTTAAGAGTTTTGTTAAGTGCATGACCCATGTGCATATCACCATTTGCATACGGTGGTCCGTCATGCAGTATAAACAGCGGTTTATCCGCATTTTTCTCCATCAAATTTTCGTACAGTTTCTCATCCTGCCATTTTTGAAGAATCTCCGGCTCGCGTGATGGCAAATTTGCACGCATAGGGAAATCTGTTTTTGGCAGATTAAGAGTATTTGAGTAATCTACTGACATCTATGTTCTCTCCTTTAAATATATGTAAAGTCATCTTATATGTAAAGTCATATTTCGGCTTTTAGAGCGAATCATCGCTGAACACATCATAGTATGCTCCGCCGCCATCTTTTTGATGCTTTTTATCTTTTTCAAAATTTAAAACTATTTCATTTTCCGAGCTCATATCAAAGCTAGAAATGTCAAACGTTTCTTTTTTTACACCAAAGTCGTCTGCTGTTACTTCAGGCTGAGATTCTGTTTCGGCAGGCTCCTGGTTATAAAGTGATGCTTTAAATTCTTTTTCCTGCAACAGCTGGTCAACAACAGGATTTACCTGCGAGTCTTCACCAGGTCTGACTACCGCAATCTTCTCAGAAAGAGGCACTCTTTCTTCCTCAAAGCTTTCGCTTTTTACTTTCTTGCTCAAAACAGGTTCTGTTTCTTCAAACAAAGCCTCACTTTTTCTTTCTGCCGCAGAAATATCAGGAACAGGACGTGTGCTTGAAAAATCCTCCGGCATAGCATTATTAACATTAGGAACAGGTGCCGTATGCTGTACAGGGTCAATTTTAACCGGATCGACCTTAACCCTTTCGATAGTTTTTATTTCAACCCGAGGCATTTCGTCAAGCAATTTTAAATTAGTTTCTAAAATCGAACGCATACGTGCGCGATATGTGTCAACCTCACCCTGAAGAGCCAAATACGAGTTTTCAAGCTCTTGAATGGTTCTGTCGGCACTTGCAATTGATTCGTTTGCGCGGGTCTGTGCCTCTCTAGTTATATTTTCTGCTCTGTTGTATGCGTTTCTTTTAATATCTTCTGCACTTTTTTGAGCAGCCATTATCGCATTTTGCATAGTTTCTTCCATACCGCGATAGCTGCCTATCGTTTCCTGAAGCATTGCATTTTTATCCTTCAGCGATGCATTTTCGCGATATAGTTTTTCGTAGTCTGCGACTAAAACGTGCAAAAACTCTTCGACCTCGTCAATATCATAACCACGAAACGCTTTTGCAAACTCTTTATTTTCGATATCAATAGGTGTGAGCATATTTTTGCCCCCTTTAAATATATTGTTCAATAACTATTCGTATTCTTCCTTTTTTGGTCTCTCCGGCAACCGAGAGCACCTTCATTCTGCCCGAGCCCCTTACCGAGAGCATATCGCCCTCTGAAACAGTTGCAGACGGATTTTCTTCGACAGTCCAATTGTGCTGAACAAGTCCTGCAGATATTAAATCCTGTGTTTTAGCACGCGATTTTCCGACTGCAAAACCTAATACAGCATCAAGTCTTAGCGATGCCACTGTGCCCGACAGCTCTTTTGTCTTTTTAGGAGCGATATCTAATGACGACATATCCGCCTCGCAAACCGTTACTCCGACTCTTCCGACGTGCGAAAGATTCATACGTATAAAATCGGCAATCGATTCAAGGCAAAACAAAATTGCGCCGTCATTTTGAGGAAATATATCGCCCAAAAGACTGCGTTCTATTCCCAACCCCAGCACCGAACCAAGCACCGTACGATGCCCAAGCTCCTCGCGGGCTTTAATTTGCAGTGCAGATATGGGAAAAAGAGCCTCTAAAGGCTCTATAAAATCCGGAAAGAAGCCTATTATGCTGCGCTCTGTATCGTCAAAACCACCCCACACCATTTGTTCAACAAACGGTGAACGTTCAAAAAACTGCTCAAATACCACACGTTCGTGAGGACTGATAAATTTTGTGAACTGCGGAGTTTTATACTTTTCAGCAGCACGCGCACAATCTGATGCCTTTGATAAAAACAGATGGTCTTCTTCCGTAAGGCTATGATAACTAATCATATAATTTTAGTATGACCACGGAAAGCCTTTTTTAAGCTCGTCCTTAAAGTCACCCATAATTCCTACATTATAAGGAGCAATTAAGAAAATTCCGTTTGCAACCTTCTGAATGTTTCCGTCAACACCGTAAACTGCACCTGATAAAAAGTCAACTACACGGCGAGAAACATCCTTTTCAAGATTTTCAAGGTTAATTACAACCGGTTTTTTGCTCTTTAAGTGGTCTGCGATATCTTTTGCATCTTCAAAGCTCTGAAGCTGAATCACAACCACCTTCATCTGAGTTGTAGCATGGATGTTTACAATCTTTCCACGTTTTCCGGCAGGAATGACCGGTTCATCATTATCCTGAAAACCGTCAGTTAAAAACTCTTCCTCTTCATCAAACTCGTCCTCAGAAATCCCAATCCACTTAAGCATTTTGTTCATAGCACCCATTGTTGTTCCTCCTTTATTTCATCAAAAACTTTAACTAATTAAACAGTGCCGTTCCGACACGTATGATAGTCGCACCCTCTTTAATCGCATCTTTAAAGTCGCGACTCATTCCCATAGACAAAATGTCTATATTACTATTATCGTATTTTTTCGACTGTATGTCAATAAATAATTCACGCAGTTTTGAAAAATATTTGCGATTTTCGCCTTCTTTTTCAGGCAAAGGAGCAATTGTCATCAATCCTCTTACACAAATGTTGTTAAAACCTGAAATTTCTTCTAATAATCGTTCTGTATCTTCAGGAGCTATGCCGAACTTGCTGGCCTCGCCCGAAACATTAACCTCGATTAAAATGTCCTGAATTTTTCCGACTTGTTTTGCCCTTCGGTCAATTTCTTCAGCTAAGCGCAGACTTTCTACAGAATGAATTAAAGAAACCTTATCTGTTATATACTTTACCTTATTGGTTTGCAGATGACCTATTAAATGCCATTCGGGTTTGTCGGCTAAAACCTCGTATTTTTCTAAAAGTGCTTGCACCCTGTTTTCGCCTAAAACGGTTACTCCGCTATCTAAAACCTCTTGCGCGGCAGATGCATCGACTGTTTTTGTTACGGCACAAAGAGTTATTTCGTCAGGATTTCTGCCGCATTTTACTGCCGTATCGCAAATTTCATCACGCACTCTTTTTATATTTTCACGAATCATTACCACACCTCATCTATTCGCTTTAAGTTAATTTATAAATGCGCCCTCTTCATATTTTAATGCCTCGACAACAACCTCGTCATACAGCTTTAAAGGCTTTTGGTTGTCGGCAGAGCTTACAATTGCTACATCCTGTGTATTATATAAAATATTTACCGGAATAAATCTCATTACACTGTCGCGTTTTACAAATACCCCGACGACACCATCTTGAGTATGAATTGCCGGAACACTTACTCTGTATCCTTCGTGTCTATTGAGAATAAAGTCCACACTTACAACACGTTTTTCAAGCAAGTCATTTAAGTATTTACTGCACTCACAAATTACTGTAACAAAACCATCCTGCTCTGCGCTTACAGAATATATCTGTGCATCGATAATATCCGTTGACAGCTCATTAAACCTTAGCGAAACACTTTTTCCCGGTTTTAAATTTACAGCTCTGTCTGCAGAGATATTGACCGCTGCAAAATATCTGAAATTGTCAACTATTTTGCAAGCAAAAACATTGTCATTTTTCTGACTGCTTGCCCTGTTGTTTCGGTCTGTCTCTTGAAGTTCATTTACTTTTTCAGGAGTCAGTGCATCCATATTATACGGGGTTATAAGATGCTCTAAACCATCTGAATGAGATATAAAAACACCTGCACTTTTTGACCTTAGTTCTTTATGTGCAACTCCTATACGGGCTAAAAGATTTTCTTTAGTCTGTTCTAAAGCTTTTAGTGTGCCCTGTGCCGCCCCTTTTTGACCGCTAACCTCTGCACGTCTTTCTGCTAACGTCGCAAGCGTAGTTTTAAGCTCAGATACCCTGCCCATATTTTTTTTCTGAGCATTTTGTATAATATCATTTACCTTAGAAGAAATCTCGCTGTCAAGCTTAGTAATGTCACTTGAAAAGCTGGCTCCCTCTTCCTGACTTGCTTTTACTGTTTCTATCTTTTTATTAACGCGGTCGAGTTTTGCCATAACCTCGGTATCAACCTTGCCGTTATAAATATTTGCTAAAAGCTCGCCTTTTGAAACCTTGGCACCACTTACAACCTTTGCCTCGACTGTACCGTCTGCGCCGGTTTCATAAAGGGTTTCGTATTTAATTATAACAGCCTTAGAAGATACCATATCCTCCATTGTTCCTGTTCTTAACACCTCGTATTCTGCACGGTCATCAATTATACCACGCACAAAATACACCAGAACCAAAACAGCAAAAATCATAACCGGTACATACCATTTATTTTTCATTTTCCGTCTCCTGTTACAGATAAAGAATGAACGATTTTTTATATTTAAATACTATCTTTTATATTGTATCACAGTTCTACATTTTTTGCAATGACAAGTTTTAAACAATCTTAATTTTTTTGTCGGCAAACAAAAAAAGATATGCAAAGCATATCTTTTTTCGCGAAAGACGGTTTATTAAAATGTAACCTAAGAAAAACAACATACCGTCGTTTTCGTTTAATTAGTGCAGAATCAAATAATAACAATAGCCTGTTATCTGTTCTGGTTCTGATTGTTTTTCTGATCCAGATTGTTATTGTTGTTATTGTTTTTCTGCTCCTGGTTGTTCTTCTGCTCCTGATTGTTTTTCTGGTTTAAATCCTGATTGTTGTTATTTTTCTGATTGTTCTGGTTATTCATTCTTTTCACCTCCAATAATTTTTTCAAATATAGTTTTGCCGACACCGAAAAAAATATACGTGTAGTTTTTAAAAAAATAACAAAAGAAGCTGCCGCATTTTTGCGACTGCTCCCTTTGTTTTCTCTCTCATCACCATATGTATATTAATTTTCGCTGTAAATAACAGTTAAATCCTTATGTAGCTGCAATATTGAAGCAGGAACATTAGGTGTAATAGGTCCGTAAAGTGCTTTTTCTAAGATTTCTTTTTTATTTTTTCCGTTTGCTATCAGCAATATTTTTTTAGCCTGCATGATAGACATCATTCCCATAGTTATCGCCTTAGTAGGAACATCGTCTTTTGATTCAAAAAATCTTGCATTTGCTTCAATCGTTGACGGGTCAAGTGTTACAAGATGTGTTTCTTTTGTAAAAACATCATCAGGCTCGTTAAAACCTATGTGTCCGTCAAGACCGATTCCTAAAAGCTGCAAATCTATGCCGCCAAGTCCGCCGATTAATTCATCATATCGCTCGCCCTCTTTTACCAAATCAGCTGCACAACCATCAGGAACATAAGTTTTTGTGCGGTCTATATTTATTTTAGAAAACAAATTTGTATCCATAAAATATCTGTAACTTTGGTCATTATCTCCCGAAAGGCCTGCATATTCGTCCAGATTAACAGAGGTTACTTTCGAAAAATCAACATCTTTGTTATTGCACATTTTTACAAGGTTTTCGTATGTACCGAGCGGCGATGAGCCTGTTGCAAGACCCAAAACACAATCGGGTTTAAAAATAACCTGTGCAGCAATAATATTTGCCGCGTATCTGCTTAATTGTTCATAGCTTTCTGCTTTAATAAAATTCATAATACATTCCCGCTTTCATTTGAAAATTATTTTCTTTTTACAACATTTTGGGCACTTTTTACAATACAATTTTCAGGATATACACCTCTTAATGCAGTTAAAGGATACACCGATGTGTTCTTACCGATTACCGTACCGGGATTTAAGACACATCCGCAGCCTACGTCTGCACCGTCAGCTAAAATACCGCCAATTTTTCTTAATCCCGTTTCGTAATCAATATCTGCATGAATTACAACGGCTTTTCCGTCGGATTTTAAGTTTGAGCAAACCGAACCCGCACCCATATGGGCATGGTTTCCGAGCACCGAATCGCCTACATAGTTATAATGCGGGACCTGTACTTTATCTAATAGCACACAATTTTTCATTTCTGTAGAATTACCGATAACACAGTTTTTACCCACGATTACATTACCTCTTAAAAATGCACCGGGCCTTATTTCTGTTCCCTCGCCTATAATTGCAGGTGCTTCTATTGTGGCAGTAGGATAAATTTTAACATTTTCGCCAACCAAAACACCCTCCGACAAAACCTTATAGCCCGGTATGCCTTTTTTTAGCAGTTCTTTTATATAATCTTTGATTTTGGGCAGTATTTCCCACGGGTATTCTGAGCTTTCAAACAGTTCTGACAAATATTCGTTTTCGCAGTTAAATAATTCTTTTGTTTTTACTTTTTTATTCAACTCCATGACCCTCCCTGGCTATAACGTCTATGATTCTGTCAACATATTCATTGCATTTTTCTTCACTTTCGCTTTCAATCATAACACGTATAACCGGTTCTGTTCCGCTTTGACGAAGAAGTGCTCTTCCGTTACCGTCTATCAGCTTTTCAACCTCGGCAAGCTCTGCTAAAACTGCACTATCAGATAAAACTGCAGCTTTATCTTTAACACGAATATTCTTCATACACTGCGGATAAAGTTTAACCGGCTCGGCAAGCTTAGACAACGACATTTTAGAATCGCAAATCTCCTCAGACAGCATAATTGCAGTTAAAAGACCGTCGCCTGTCGTTGCATACTTTTTCAAAATGATATGACCTGACTGCTCTCCACCTAAGCTGTAATCATTATTTTGCATACACTCATAAACAAAGCGGTCGCCAACCGTTGTTTGTTCGCATTTTATTCCTACCTCATCTAGACTTTTTAATAATCCGCTGTTTGACATAATTGTTGCGACAACAGTATTTTTATTAAGCATACCCCTTGATTTTAAACGCTTTCCGAAAATATATAAAAGTGCATCGCCATCAACGATGTTTCCGTTTTCATCGACAGCAATACAGCGGTCGCAGTCACCATCAAAAGCAAATCCCACATCTAAATGCTGTTCTTTTACAAGCTTGCAGAGCTTTTCAATATGAGTAGAGCCGCATTCATTATTTACATTCAGCCCGTCAGGCTCTGCACCTATAACAACGGTTTGCGCTCCGAGTGCCGCAAATACTGACCTTGCAATCATCCACGATGCACCGTTTGCACAATCAAGACCTATTTTAAGATTTTTATAGGAATTTGATGCCAAAGAAATTAAGTACCCAACATAACGGTTTCTTCCCGAAACATAGTCAACAATGCAGCCTATGCGTTCTCTGCGGGCAAGAGGAATATCGCTTTGATTAATGCCTAACGCCTTCATATCTCCGTCAATATAAGATTCTATAAGAGCGGTTGTGTTATCATCCAGCTTTTCGCCGTATCGGTTTATTACTTTAATTCCATTATCGTAAAAAGGATTATGAGATGCAGTAATCATAATACCGCAATCAAACTCATCCTGGCGGGTTACGTAAGAAACACTCGGTGTTGTTGTAACGTGCAGCATATATGCATCAGCACCTGATGCGGTTATTCCCGCAACAATAGAATACTCAAGCATATAGCTTGAACGTCTGGTATCCTTACCTATTACTATTCTGGGGCGGTATCCCGGCTTATCGCAACCTGATAGCTCTGACGAAAAATACCAGCCTAAAAACCTTCCGACCTTATATGCCTGCATAGAAGTAAGGCTTATATTTGCCTCCCCTCTAAAGCCATCTGTTCCGAAATATTTATTTTTAACCTGTTCCCCAGGGTTAGTGCATTGTATTTTTATTTTATCGTGCAAAAGCTCATCAGTTGTAATATCAAATAATTCGCAAATTTGCAGTACTTTATCTATTTGCGGAAGAGCCTGGTCCATTTCCCATTTAGATACAGATTGACGCGAAACCGCAATTTTTTCTGCAAGCTGTTCCTGCGAAATATCTGCCGATGCCCTGAGCTGTGCAATTTTTTCACCTATTGTCATAAATACCACTCCTTATTATCCGATTTTACTATATGCTAATAATACCAAATTTATACTTATGCCGCAACCAACTTTGCCTTGATTTTAGTGCAACCTAAAGTTGCATTTTGTCCATCTGCAATTGGTTTCAATATTAATTTTAACATATGTTTTTAATTTTTGCAAATAAAAGTTGTCTAAAGCTAAAAGAACTTAGAAAATCGAAAAGGATATCACAGTTGAAATTAGCCTTAGATTTGAATATGAATCAAAACACAATAATCCGATACAAAACTGGCGAAAGAGAGCCTGCAATAGTCGTAATAATAAAAGTTGCAAATCGCTTTAATGTGTCAATTGATTATTTGCATGAACAGACGGATAATCCTCAAAGAAATTGACAGCAATGAAATATTTTGCCGACACTAACACAAAAAGACCACCCTATGGGTGGTCTTTCTTTTGGCTCCCCAGGTTGGACTACGACTCACTTCGTTCGCATGCATGCTTCGTTCAACCAATCAGCCGTCGCGTACGCTCGGCTTCTTGGGAACTACGCGATCTCACCGGCTCGAGTCCCTCGAACTAAAAAGCCAATAAAAAAGACACCCTTTGGGTGTCCTTTTTATTGGAAGAGTCGAATGGTTTAGATGCATGGAATTTGAGACAAAAAATGTCTATCACTAAAAAGTCCCAAATGTGGCATCCAATTTTAGAAATCAGCACGTTGAAACACCATAAATGTTATAAACACACCAAAAACTATATTTATAAAAAGTAATGCTTTTGTAATTTTCTTTTTACCTTCCTCACTAGATGGGATATTTTTTCTTAAAGCAAGATTTAATAAAGTAGAAATAATTAAAATCACTATCATAATAGCCTGTATATTACTAGGCACAACACATGCATCATATGTATACCACGATCCGTCCGAAATACCTCTGCGTTCTGTTGTTTGAGTTAGCATACGAATTATAAATAATAACGGGGAAGTAATTACTGAAATGTAAAAAGCATGCAAACTTTTATTGATGCCATCTATGTGTATGAATTCTCGTTTTTCGTTTACTTGTTTCTTTCCACACGAGGAGCAAAATTTTTCTTCATTTGTTAATTCTTTTCCACAGTTTTTGCAATACATTTTTTAATCTCCTTACTTGATTTTTATTTTGCACCTTTTGAGGAAAAACGTAATAAAAACCCCTTTCAAATCCCCATAAATTAAAAAGTGCGCAGCTGAAGCTACGCACGAAAAACGCATAACTCCGCTTGCGCCACACAAGTATGCAATCTACAAGAGAATGTCAAATAAAGAGAATGCGTTTTTACCAAAAATAAAAACACTTCCCTTGCAAATTGCACTCTATTAACTTGTGTGGCACAGTTAGTATATCATATATGGATAAAAAATGCAAGAAAAATTTAAAGTGCACTGAAAAATCAGTACACTCTTTGCTTTGATATTCTTCGTCATGCCGACTCAGAATGACGAAAGTATTTGACCGATGATTGTTGTTTTAATCTAACATCAAAAAATTGTCATCTGAGCATATTTTAATATGCGAAGAATCTCGTATTCCGTCAGAATTTTCAGATATTTCATCATTTTCGCAAGAATTGATATACATTTCTTCAGTCTTTTTCTGTGCCTCGGTAAGTATTTCTATCGCGTCGGGGACAGAGTTGAAAAGACTGAGATACATAGCTTTGTAGTCGGGCATGACATTTCTCCTTAAAACAAAAAGTGCGCAG
>JAZOBB010000096.1:0-6541 GCA_045595745.1 Clostridia bacterium
TTCGTAAAAAGCAAGCAACCACGCGCTTTTTCAATAAAAGACGCGTGGTTTTATATATAATAAACTTTTTAAAATTTTAGTTCTTAATTCAAATATAACGACGTGTTACTTGCGGTGGAACGACTTTTTCGACAGTCTGAAGAATCCACCCTTTTGGGTGGATTCTTTATATTATTATCAGTATCAGCGGTATGCATTTTCTATACAATACATTTGCGTTAGTGGTTTAAAGCTGTTAAGACCATCGCAGTCCCAAAGCATTAATACGCAGGTATCATATTCAAAATGATTTACATCAAACGAAACAGAAAAATTCGATTCTGGCTCAGCAACGAAGTTGGCGGTGTTTATATGCACAGCTTTTCCGTCTTTATAAAAGCTTGCAACTACAACAGCTTTCTGATGATTAGCTTCTGTGCCAAAGCTGATTTCTGCTGAAAGAATACCATCGGTTATCATAGCGTTGTTTATTGTTGTGTAGTTTTCTTTTGTGTCGTTGTTAAAGTGAATATTTATGTTAGACAGATAATCATTATTGCTGTGTACAGATATAGCATTCCATTCTTCTTCTGTTCCGTTATACTCTATATCAGTCAGATTTGTACATTCTCCGAAAGTCAGTTCGCCAATTCTTGTTACACTGCTCGGAATAGTTATTTTTGTTAAAGCATTACAATTATAAAATGCAAATCCATCAATACTTGTAACATTGTCAGGAAGAGTAACACTTGCTAAATTTACGCAATTGCTAAATGCCGAATGGCCTATGACGTTTACACTGTTTGGCAGATAAATATCTGCTAAACTTGAGCAGCCACTAAATGCACAAGAGCCAATGCTTGTTACACCATCAGGAATGGTTATGTTACTTAAATTATAGCAACTATAAAAAGCATACTCATCAATTTTTGTAACACTATTAGGGATAATAATACTTGTTAAACTGGTACAATTCCTGAAAGCCCCATACCCGATAGTTGTTACATTATTAGGAAGTGTTATGTCTTTTAGATTGGAGCAATATTGAAATGCACAGCTATAGATGCTTACGACAGAATCTGGAATAGTTATGCTTGTTAAACTTTTAAAATAACAGAAAGAATATGAACCGATGCTTGTAATGCCATCCTCTATAATAACTGAAGTAATCAGCGAACGTGATGAACGCCACGGTGTTGTGGAGTGAGTAAAACTTTCCATATCGCCAGTGCCGCTTATTATGAGAGTTTTGTTTTCTAAAGTCCAAGTCACATTTTCTCCGCAAGTTCCGCTTGTTGCTGTTTCGGCAAATGCAGGCATAACAAACAGGCTCATTGCTATACACAACATAGATACAATACTCATAAATTTCTTTTTCAATTATTTCATCTTCTTTCAAAAAAGTATTTTTACCAAATAAAGTATAACATATTTTTGCTAATGTGTAAAGGTGAATAATGTTTTGTTGCTTAAAATAGAAAACAAATTTATAATAACACTTGATAAATGCTTTTTAATTATGTATAATATACAGTATAAAGTGTATAAATATTAGTTTTGAAAAGAGGGTGACGGCATGAAAACTGTTTTCATGGCACCAAATTCAATAAAGGATAAAAACTTAGACTTTACACGAATGGTTGCAAAGCTTTCGGCAAGCAGAGCTAAGCTGCTTTTAGATGAGAGCTTTTCAGAGTTTAAGGTCGAGGGTGTAGAATACTGTGCAAAAAGTGATGCCCTATCATCTGCCGATGCAGTATTTGCGCTTGGCGGTGACGGAACGCTCCTGTCTGTAGCGCACGATGTGTTAAAAACAGGCCAGCCGATTTTGGGGTTTAATCTCGGTCGGTTGGGCTTTCTTGCCGAGGTTGAGCAAAAAGAGGTAGAGGACAGCCTAAATAAGTTTTTTGACGGCGATTATGTTATAGAAAATCGAATGATGCTAAGGGCAGAGCTTAAAAAAGGTGATGGTAGCAGTCAGCATTACGACTCTTTAAACGATATTGTTATTTCACGCGGTGGTGCATCGCGACTTTTAGATATAAACGTTTATGTTGACGGTGAATTTGTTGATGACTTTAAAGCAGACGGAATGATTGTAGCAACCCCGACGGGCTCAACGGCATATTCAATGTCGGCTGGCGGTCCTATTGTTGACCCGTCGATGGATTCAATGCTTATTACTCCAATTTGTCCGCACAAGCTTTATTCTCGTGCAATTTTAGTTCCGGCAGAAAAGACAATCACTGCATCTATGTGCAAGGGGCATTTTTGCAGTGCTTTAGTATCGGCAGACGGACGGGAAGAAACACCGTTTGATGACAATTCAGTTTTAACTATTACAAAATCTCCTCACGTAACCGGTCTTATTCGTGTAAACGGCAGCAGATTTTACAGTGTATTGCGCCACAAACTGGCAGGAAAGGATAACTGATATGAAAAATGCAAGACATACAAAAATTCTTGAATTAATAGCACAACACGATGTTGAGACGCAGGAGGATTTGGCAAATCTTTTAGCTAAAAGCGGTCAAAAGGTAACGCAAGCAACTGTTTGCCGAGATATTAAAGAGCTTCGTCTTATTAAGGCTGCAAACGAGCACGGTATATATAAATATGTTCAGGCAGGCTCGGGTGCAGATGTTACTGCAAGCAAGCAACAAAAGACCATTTTAACTCAAACAGTAACATCGGTCGATTATGCTCAGAATATTGTAATCATAAAAACTGCATCGGGTATGGCCCAGGCAGCTGCTGCAGTTATCGACTCGATGAAGCTGGAAGAAATTATGGGTAGCGTGGCGGGCGATGATACACTTCTTTGTATCGTAAAAACCGAAGATGCCGCAAAAAGCCTAACCTTAAAAATGAGTTCTCTTCTGTAAGGAGGCTGTTTATATGCTCGAATGCATGACGATAGATAACATAGCCCTTATAAATCATGCTGATATAGAATTTTCGGACGGATTTAATGTGCTGACGGGTGAAACCGGTGCAGGAAAATCTATTTTAATCGGCTCTATGAATATGCTGCTCGGTGAACGTGTAAGCAAGGAGTTTATCCGTTTTGGTGAGAAAAAGGCGATGGTACAGGGACTTTTTCGTATAAGCGATGAAAGAGTTTTAGAATTTCTAAAAGATAACGATATCGAGGCTGAAGATGACGGCAGTCTTATTGTATCGCGTGAGCTTTCGGCTGACGGAAAAAATGTCTGTCGAGCAGGCGGAAAAATGGTGCCTGTATCAAAGCTCCGCGAGCTTGGCAGAATGCTTATGAATATCCACGGCCAGCACGACAATCAGGCTCTTTTGGATAAAACCTCGCACCTTGAGTTTTTAGACAGATTTATAGGCGACAAAGCAGGTAAAATATTAGATGAATATAAAGAAAAATATAAACAGTTAGTCGCACTTTTAAAAGAGGCGGACGAGCTTGACATAGACGAGGCAGAAAAACTAAGACGAATTGATATTTTAAAATATGAAATAAAAGAGCTTTCTGATGCAGGGCTGTCAGATGGTGAAGAAGATGAACTTAAAAAACAAAGAGCAATTGCAAATAATGCCAAAAAGCTGATGCAAGCCGCAGGGCAGACACTCGATATTCTATATGAAAATGCCGATGGGCAGTGTGCATATAATTTTTTGGCAAATGCATCATCTCTTGCGCAAGAAGCGGCTGAAATTGATTCTGAACTGGCAGAGGTTTCAGAAAGCATAGAATCGGCACTCGTTACTGTAGAAGATACGGTAAGACGTTTGCAAGTCTATTTAAACAATTTTGAGCAAGAGGGAATTTCGATTGACGAAATAGAAGAAAGACTTGACTTAATTTATCGTTTAAAACGAAAATATGGCGGTAGTGTAGAAAGTGCAATCGACCATCTTGAAAAAAGCGAAGAAGAGCTTAAAAACATAGAATTTCTAGATGAGCGAAAAATTCAGATTGAAAATGAAATAACTCTTTGCAAAAGTGAAGCAGAAAAACTGGCAGAAAAGCTTAGTGAATTAAGAAAAAGCAGTGCAAAAATTCTGGCGGAGCAAATATGCGAAAATCTTGAGTTTTTAAATATGCCGCATTCTGAGTTCATTGCCGAAATAAAACCTAAAGATTTAAGCGCAGACGGCATTGATTCGGTTGAATTTTTGTTTTCTGCCAATAAAGGTGAGCCTGCAAAACCGCTTGAAAAAATAGTATCGGGCGGTGAACTGTCAAGAATTATGCTTGCAATTAAATCAATTCTGGCAGAAAGTGATGTTGTGGGGACCTTAATTTTTGATGAGGTGGACAGCGGTGTAAGCGGTCGTGCAGCTCAAAAACTGGGCGAAAAGCTAAAAGAACTATCAAATTTACGTCAGGTATTTTGCGTAACGCATCTTGCGCAAGTTGCGTCGAAGGCAGAAAGTCATTTTTTAATTGAAAAGTATGAGCAAAATGAAAAAACCTTAACTAATGTTGCTTTACTTGATAAAAAGGGAAGAATAGACGAGCTTGCCCGAATCATAGGCGGCGAGACAATTACTGATACGACACTTAAGCAAGCGGAGGAAATGTTAAATGGTTAATAAAATAACGGAGCTTGCAAAAGAGCAGGGTGCGTGGGAGGTTGGCTTTTCTAAAATTGAGCCTCTGGCTGAATATAAAAATCTTAACAATGCCATAAGCATAGTGGTAAAGCTGTCGGACAGTGTAATTGATGCAATAGACGACAAGCCGACCTATACATATTTTCATCACTACAGAACGGTTAATGCGTTAATTGACCGCATAACTTTAAGAATAGGAATGTTTTTAGAACAAAACGGTGCGAATTATGTATGCGTTCCCGCATCGCAAAGTCACGGACGTGAGTATCACGGACTTTATTCGCACAAGCAGGCGGCAATAGCAGCAGGTCTGGGCAGTATAGGCAAAAATGCGCTGTTTATGTCTGAAAAATATGGACCGCGTGTCCGTTTGGGAACAGTGCTTACAGATATGGATTTATCGTCAGGATACAAAAAGTCGCTTGAAAAAAATCTGTGCGCAGGCTGTATGCTTTGTGTAAAGGCTTGCCCGGCAATGGCACTTTCGGGTGAGGCATTTGACCCTGAAAATCCTGATAAAAAGCTGGTTGATGCCGAATCGTGCAGCAAATATATGAAGGATAAATTTCAGCTCATCGGCAGAGGCTCAGTTTGTGGCATTTGTATGAGAATCTGTCCGTATAAAGGATCAAAATAATTATTTATAAAAAATGATAAAAAGAGATTGCATATATTCTAAAAAAAATATATAATAATATCATTAATATAGTTTTATCAGAAATTGAAGAATTTGGGAGGGATAAGATGTGTTTAAATTTGGACAGGACATTGGCATAGATTTAGGTACTGCAACTGTTTTGGTATATGTAAAAGGTAAGGGTGTAGTTTTAAAAGAACCGTCAGTTGTAGCTATTGATACAAATACCGGAAAGGTTTTAAAAGTTGGTGTCGAGGCTCAGAATATGATTGGCAGAACACCGGGTAATATTGTGGCGATAAGACCGCTTAAAGACGGTGTTATTTCGGATTACGACACAACTGAGAAAATGATACGTTACTTCTTGCGCAAGGTATGCAAAAACAGCTTGTGCAAGCCTCGTGTTATGGTATGTGTACCAAGCCAGGTGACCGAGGTTGAAGAAAGAGCAGTTATCGATGCGGCAACACAGGCAGGTGCACGCAAAACCTGTATAATAGAGGAGCCTATTGCAGCAGCAATAGGAGCTGGTCTTGATATTTCGAAACCGTACGGAAATATGATTGTTGATATCGGCGGCGGAACTGCAGATGTAGCAGTTATATCGCTTGGCGAAATTGTTGTTAGCAACTCGATTAAGGTTGCTGGTGATAAATTTGATGATGCCGTTACGAAATATATCAGAAAAAAATATAATATGATGATAGGTGACCGCACAGCTGAAGAGCTTAAAATTGAAATTGGTTGTGTATATCCGCGCCCAGAGCCGCTTACTATGGATATAAAGGGCAGATGCCTGGTTACAGGCTTACCAAAGGTAGTAACAGTAAGCTCTGAAGAAATGCTTGAGGCATTAGAAGAATGTGCAACGCAGATAGTAGATGCAGTACATCTGGTTTTAGAAAAAACACCGCCTGAATTGGTTGGCGATATAAGCACAAGCGGCATTTTGCTCACCGGCGGCGGTAGCTTGATTTATGGCTTAGACAAGCTCATATCCCGTGAAACCGGTCTTGATGTTTTTGTTGCAGAAGATGCAGTATTTTGTGTGGCAAAAGGTACGGGAATGTCACTTGAATATATGGAGCAGTTTAATACATCACGTTATCGCAAAAAATAGTAGCTTTGGAGGATGAAATGTTAGATAATCTTGAAATTCAAAAAATTATTCCGCACAGATATCCGTTCCTTTTGGTTGATAAAATATTAGAAATGGAGCCGGGCAAACGTGCGGTAGGTATTAAAAACGTTACGGCAAACGAGCCATATTTTCAGGGGCATTTTCCCGGTATGCCGATTGTTCCCGGTGTTTTGATAGTAGAATCTCTGGCACAGGTT
>JAZOBB010000097.1:0-6285 GCA_045595745.1 Clostridia bacterium
GCCACACCCTACAATATATGTTGTAGGGGCGATTTCTGAAATCGCCCGTTTTGCGTTTTAATCAATTTATGTCGGGCAATTCGTGAATTGCCCCTACGATGTTATTCGGTTACAAATTGCTCTTTAGTTATAATTTCGGCATCGCATAACGGATTCATTGTTTGTAATGAATCCCAAACCATTACAATTATTTCGTCGATGTTGCCTTCTAGAGTAAAGGTTACTTTGTCTAAGTTGTATAGCTGACTCTTAAGTGTTAACAACTTACCATTTTTATATCCGGCAATAAATATTGTACATGGTTTTGTATGATACAAAACTGTCTCTGTTGTTAGTATATTATCAGTTTTCTTGACAGTTGTTATCGGCACCGAAGGAAGAGAATCAAACTCACATATAAAAGCCCTATTACCATTGTTAGAAACATCATACCACACATAGTTATAATCTGCGTTTAATTGACTCAAATAATGTTCTGCATTACCGTAATTATCCGGTTGGCTATTGCCCCAGTTTTCGAATGTAAACTCCTCGTCGGTTACCCATTTCCACTCACCTTCATTTTTTTCATCGGTAGCACCAATCCATACGCATAATTCTTTAGCCTTTATTAAAGACTTAATAACATTGAATTCATTTTCTGATGTTATTGTAGCTAAATGTCCGCCCATTTCTTCGCACGTTTTTTTTGCATCTGTCCAAGACGACGATTCTTCAATCATAATATAGGCATGATTATTGTACTTAACAGCATCTAGATTATTTATTTGAGTTACAACACTAAAACATTTGACAGGACCTCTTTTTTCCACTATTCCATTGCTGACAAATGCTTGATAATAGTAAGTTTCTCCTGGTATCAATTTTTTCAAATCATAATACATGCCGCCATTTAAATAACTTTCATTTTTAGCTACAGCTCCGCAAACCATATTGTCAACATCAGTACCATAATAAAAACCGCTTTGTTTAACAGTAATATAATTTGGATTGTAATATGTTCCGGATACTCGCATGGTAGAATCATCAATAATTGAAAAATCTCCTGTAGTAACTTCTATATTCAGTACTTCTATATAATAAAAATATGAAAAAACGCTTTGCCCCAATGAATTTTCTGCACAAACTCTGATTCCATATAATCCATCGCTTAAAGATTGCGTCATGCTTGTGTTTGTTGTAGAAAAATAATTGTGCACATTAGTGTTAGCATTCCAATAATCAACTACATATTTTTCTGCTTGGTCTACATTATTCCATGAAACAGACACATTTGAGCCAGATACAGACACATTTTTGATTGTCGGCGTTTGCGGAATTTTAGTTGTAGTTGTTGTATTTGAAAAATCTACATGTATACACCCCCAATAAGTATTCGTCTGACCTTGATATGTATAACTGTTTCTGTAATTTCGTGATACTCTTTTTACATATCGCCCACCCCAATTTTGATGCCAAGATACATTATCAGATTCATGTATTGCTACATGTCCATAGGTAGATCCTGTGTAAATTAAAATATCTCCAGGTTGAGGCACACCACCTTTTTCACGCCATCCAAGTCCATTAGGTATGTTATTAGTAGCATAATCACAACCATTGCCACTAACTGAATTAAAACCTAGATAGTTATAATATGCTGCAATTAATGCTACGCACTCACCAGAACCTATACTCTTGCCTTCATTAGACGACACCCACGATAATGCTTCGCCACTTGTTTTAGAGGTGATGGCAAAACCACTTATGGTAAACGTGCTCATAAGAATACAAAAAAGGTACGCAAGCAACAAGATCAATTTTCTTTTCATAAAAATACCTCCATCAAGTAATAACATCAATTTTTTTTTCATAAAAATACCTCCAAAATTAAAAAATGCGCCAACCGAAGTCAGCGCATAAAAAAAGCAAACTCCGATTGTCGCCAAACAAACTTTACACAGCGTGAAACATACACACTTATAAATGGAATTTGCATTTTTTGAAAATTCATAATATAAGTGTGCAGAAATAAAAGCATATTATTCAAAATATACTTCACAACTGTGCAAAAATATTTAGTTTGTTTGGCAAATATTATTATAACACAACAATCAAAATTTATCAAGAATTTTTAGTTGTTTTAAAATTATGGCTTGCCATATTATTTTTAAGGGGATATAATAAAATAAGGAGGGAAAGCTATGAGCATTCTTAAAAATTGTCTGGGGTTATCCCATGAATATATAAAAAAGGTTTTAGCTGAGGGCGACGTTGCCGTAGATGCCACCTGCGGAAATGGGCACGACACAGAACTGCTTTGTAAGCTGGTGGGCGATAGCGGTCATGTTTACGGCTTTGATGTTCAAAAGCAGGCGATAGATGCCACAAAAGAAAGGCTGAAAGGTACTGCCAATTTAACGCTCATTTTAGACGGACACGAGAATATGGAAAAATACATAAACGGCGAGGTAAGCGCCATTATGTTTAATTTTGGCTATCTGCCCGGAGGCGACCACAACAAAGCAACCAAAAAAGAAACTAGCATAAGCGCAATTGGCGCAGGTTTGCGCCTTTTAAAAAAAGGCGGATTAATGACCTTGTGCATCTACTCGGGCGGAGATACAGGCTTTGAAGAAAAAGACGCAATTTTAGAATTTTTAAAGGTTTTAGATGCCAAGCAGTTTGCGGTACTTTCGCATGATTTTGTTAATCAGGCTAATAATCCGCCAATGTTAGTTTGCATAGAAAAGAAATAAACGGGTATGTCGCAATTGCGACATAGCCGTTTATTTTTGGGATGGACGGAAAATAGCGCAGGAATTTGCGCATTTTGCTACAGCCCTTTTATTCTTCTACAGTTACAGTTTCTATAGTCTCGATAACTACATCTTCTTCTGCGCTATCCTTTTTCTTTTTGCAGCCTTTCTTTTTGCAAAGGTCAGCCAGCTTGTCTAAAAGGGTAGGCACCTTGTCGATTACATCTTCAATAGGAGAAGTATTTTTATCCATAGGAAGAAGTTTAATCTGTCCCTGACCTACGACCATAAAAGCAACAGGGTCGATTGTTGCACCGCCGCCCGAGCCGCCGCCGAAGTTTGCGTTTGTATCGGGAGATACTCCTGTACGTGTGCCGAACTCACTTCCGCCTGCGCCGAATCCGAAAGACACCTTCGAGATAGGAATAATAACAGTTCCGTCTTTCGATTCTACGGGTGAACCAACGATTGTGTTTACATCAACCATGTCTTTTATGCTTTTCATTGCTGTTTCCATTAAGCCTTTAATTGGATGCTCTGCCATATTGACACCGCCTTTTCTTAATTTTTTCGTTTTTTATTCTAAGTCCATCCTTTCGATGAACAGATTTACAATTTTTAAAACCTTAAAACCAATGCTAATAATATGCACAGGTCGCAGGATTAATATACTTTTTATATAAAGATTAAAGCATTCACGATTAAAGTCAGGCACTACGTCAAGGTCGATTTTGCGTATGCCAAACATCTGATTTATCACAGACACCAAACACGATGACGATGTCCATGCCGCACCGGTTGCGATGCCCGTTTTTGCCGCATCAGAAAGACCAAAATGCACCTTAAAATCGACTGTTTTAAACTCAATTTTTTGCCTTAAATCAGATAAAACCTCTTTAATATCGTTTTTAGATTCAGAATATGCCGAGCATATTCCGCTGCATATTTTTTTAAATCGTGAAAACGTAAGCCTTTTTTTGCTTTGGTTTTTATTTTCGGATTTTTTAACTTCTTTTTTTGCCTTTTTCTTCTTGTTTAAAGGAATACGAATTTTGATGGGAATGCCTAAAAGGCGCAAATGCACAATCAATTTTTGCTCTTTGCCAGAATGCAGATATTCTATACCAGCCTGCATTTTAAAAAACAGCAAAGCAAAAATAATAAGCAATATTAATGCTGTAATTGCAAAAATAATCATTTGTTCACCCGATTCGTATGCGGATTTTATAAAGACGGCATATCTTCTTCAATATCGTCATTATCAGTAATACCAATATTATCAACCGAAATCTGCGCTCCGATACCTGTTTGTATGTCGGGCAGCTCAGAAAGTGAAGATAGACCAAAGCTTCTTAAAAATTCCTGAGTGGTAACGTATAAAATCGGTCTTCCCGGGGCATCTAATCGACCGCCCTCTTCAATAAGACCGCGCTCTATAAGTCGGTTAACAGGACCGTCAGAGTTTACGCCGCGTATGTATTCAATGCTTCCGCGTGTTACAGGCTGATGATACGCAACGATAGATAAGGTCTCGAGTGCGGCGGGCGACAGAGTTTGCTTTTTACGGGGCTCTGCCAGTGCCTGAACATAGCGGTAGTTTTGCTCAACTGTACACAACTGATACTCATCTTCTAAACAGATAATTTTAAGACCGCGCTCATTTTCTCTGTAAAAATCAGACAGCTTATCTACAGCTTTAATAATTTCTTCTTCAGTCATTTCTAATATATCGGCAAGCTCTTTGCGCGATACACTTTCGCCCGCGGCAAAGAGTATGCTTTCTATTATCGAATCTGTGTTAAAACTCATTAGTTATCTCACCATCTCTAAGTTTTGTTATAAAAATTTCTTCGCCCGAGGTGTCAACAAACACGATTTCTAGCTTCATCATCTCGAGTAGTGCCAAAAATGTTGCAACCAAGGCAGGTCGGGTTTTAATATCTGTAAACAAAGCCTCAAAAGTAATTTTGCGTTCTTTGTTTAATCGGTCTTTTATGTATTCTGCCCGTGATGTAACCGAAACCTTTTCGTGACCGACGATGCCTGAAAACGATGTTTTTGGCGGCGGTGCTTTTCGTTCGGTTTTGTCAATTATTATGGCAAATGCTTCTAACAGTCTTTCTAAATCAAAACTCTGATTGCTATAATCGGGAGCCTTTTTTTCAATTATATCGGGCTCTTTAAAAAAGTTGTAGTGTGATGCACCTTCGTGCCCCTTTAAAAATTCGGCGGCTTGCTTTATTTTTTGATATTCTTCTAAACGTGCAACCAAATCTTTTCTTGGGTCGTCTTCTTCCTCTTCTTCGTGGCGGGGCAGAAGCATTTTTGACTTAATTAACAAAAGCTCGGTTGCCATAAGCAAAAATTCGCTCGATACTTCAATATCAAACTCTTTGTATGCGTCAAGATATTCCATATACTGCGATGTAATTTTAACTATGGGAATATCATAAATGCTGACTTTATTTTTTTTGAGCAAATGCAAAAGCAATTCTAAAGGACCTTCGAATACCTCTAACTTTACTGAAAGCTGATTTTCTTCCAACTTATAGTCCCCCTACCAAAAAAGTAAGAATGTTAAGTATAAAACTGTGAGCTGTGCTTATAACAGGTGTTAAAACATCGGTTGCTAAGGCAAACACTAAAATAAACCAGCCTAAATGCTCATATCGCATAATATCGTAATAAAGTCTGCTCGGAAGTAGCGGCAAAAATATTTTAGAGCCGTCAAGCGGAGGAATAGGTATAAGGTTAAATACACCCAGACCGATATTAAGACTTATAAACGATGATAAAAATGTAGCGATAATATTAGTAAACCAATTAAGCGGAACTTCTGCAACGATTAAAATTTTAAAGATTACAATAGCCAAAAACGCAAGTATAAAGTTTGCTAACGGTCCGCCTAATGATACCAGGGCGGTATCTCTTTTAGGCTTTTTAAAATAATACGGATTTATCATAACAGGCTTTGCCCAGCCAAAGCCGAACAAAAGCATACATATTGCACCTATTGGGTCTAAATGCTTTAGCGGATTTAAAGACAGTCTGCCCATAGATTTTGCAGTCGGGTCGCCTAACTTATATGCCACAAAGCCGTGTGCCATTTCGTGAGCAGATATTGACATTAACACAACAATTGCACGTATTAAAAGCGAAATTATGCTAAAATTTCCCATTCTAAAAGGTCTTAAAAGTCCTAAAATATACAAAACCTCACGTCCTAACAAATTCCATTATATATTTATTATAACGAAAATTTGTCTGGGTGTAAAGTTAAATTTTATAATTTCATACTTAATTAATATTTAATCTAATAATTCATTTTAAAAATTTCGGCAATAACACTATTTTCGCCTATCAGTACAGTAACCATAACAGAAGAGTCTGAAGAATTACGAAATTTCATATCGAGCGAACCGTAGTTTACGGCGGCGTCTGTTCCGGGTGCTGTGTAGCCTACATCTTTTTGATGATTGTGCCGCTCAATTATTTCAAGACCGGCACTTTCAGCTGCCTGATAAACCGTAGATGCAAGCTGACACAC